>CANRXD010000021.1 GCA_947643685.1 uncultured Clostridium sp.
CCACAAGCTTCTTGTCCGCGGTACGCGGGCAAGAAGATGCAAGGCTGAACTGTTATAATAGAACAGTAATATTTTCTGATGTTGGCTCTGATGCGAAAGGTTCATTTTGGAGAGGAGGAGCTGTTTTTATGGAACGAGCGGCTCTGTTTTGCGATGCGACCATAGATTATAGAATACCCGCCGAGCCGGATCCGGGAGATATGGTGACTCTGCGGTTTCGAACGGCAAGGAATGATGTGGATCGGGTGTATCTGGTCCTGTATGGAAAAGAAGAGAAGAAGAGATTAAGATGGGCGGAACGCCGGGGACGATTTGATTATTATGAAACCACAATAAGCGTTGAGGAAACGGCTGTCCGTTTTTACTTTCAGGTGGAAAAGGGTGATGAGATCTGCCGGTACAACCGGCTGGGAGTGACCGGCGAAATGGACCGCCAGTATATGTTTACCATCACGCCAGGCTTTCATGTGCCGGAATGGGCCAAGGGCGCGGTCATGTATCAGATTTTCATTGACCGTTTCTGTAATGGAGACCCCGCCAATGATGTGGTGTCTGATGAATACGTATATATTGGCTTTCCTGTGATGAAGGTGGATGACTGGGAAGAGGGACTTTCGGTTCTGGATGTGGATCGCTTCTACGGCGGCGATCTTCAGGGAATTTTAGATAAACTGGATTATCTCCAAAGCCTGAAGGTGGAAGTGCTGTACTTAAGCCCGGTGTTTGTGTCGCCTTCCAACCATAAATATGACTGCCAGGATTATGAACATGTGGATCCCCATTACGGGGTTATTGTAAAAGATGCGGATGGGCTTGTGGACAGGGATGCCATTGATAATAAAGATGCAGAAAAATATTCGGTGCGGACGGCTGATGAGGTAAATTTGAAGGCCAGCGATGAATTCTTTGCACGTTTTATGGATGAGGTCCATAAACGGGGCATGCGGGTGATTCTGGATGGTGTATTTAACCATTGCGGTTCCTTCAATAAGTGGCTGGATCGCGAGAAAATATATGAAAAGGCTGGTGTCTATGCCCCCGGCGCTTATGCGGATGCCAGCAGTCCTTACCGGAACTTTTTCTGGTTTTCTGACGAGAATGGCTGGCCTGATAATGATTCCTACGAGGGATGGTGGGACCATAATACACTTCCCAAATTAAACTATGAGGGTTCCGGTGAGCTTTATCAGTATATTTTGGATATTGCTAAGAAATGGTTGTCTCCGCCGTATAACATTGACGGGTGGAGACTTGACGTAGCTGCTGATCTGGGACATTCACCGGAGATGAACCACCGCTTCTGGAAAGATTTTCGCCGTGTGGTGAAAGAAACGAATCCGGATGCCCTAATACTGGCCGAACATTACGGGGATGCATCTCCCTGGCTGGAAGGGGATCAGTGGGATACGGTTATGAATTATGATGCCTTTATGGAGCCGCTTTCCTGGTTCCTTACAGGACTGGAAAAACACAGTGACAGAATGGACGAACATCTGTATCAAAACAGCCAGGCATTTATGTGTGCCATGCTAAGCAATATGAGCAGAATGCAGACTACATCCCTTCTGGCAGCGATGAATGAGCTCTCTAACCATGATCACTCCCGTTTCTTGACAAGGACTAACCGGACAGTGGGGCGCCTGGATTACAGGGGAGATCTGGCGGCATCAGAGGGGATCAACTTTGGGATTTTTCGTGCAGCCGCCATCATACAGATGACCTGGCCGGGAGCGCCGACCATTTATTATGGGGATGAGGCCGGTGTCTGCGGCTGGACAGACCCGGATAACAGAAGGACTTTCCCCTGGGGGAAAGAAAATCATGAACTGATAGAGTTCCATTGCTATCTGACAGGTATCCGGAGGCGGAACCTGGCGTTTCGGACTGGATCTTTTAAGCCATTACTTGCGGAAAAGGGATTGATTGCCTATGGCCGGTTCCATAAAAGGGAACGTGGCGTAGTACTGGTGAACAGCGATAAATTTGCCCAGAAGGCACAGATTCCTGTCTGGGAAGCAGAGGTAACAGGACCCTATATGGAACGGATTATGCTGTCAAATACGGAACGGTATAATGTGGGGAAAATGCAGTATCCTGTGGAGGATGGAAAAATGACTGTGGAAATCGGCCCCCACAGCGCAATGATTTTTGAAGAAATAGTGCTTGATTTTTAACTATATTTGTGATATCATTTTGACTTGTCAGAATGATATGGGCGGATTCCCGAGTGGCCAAAGGGGACAGACTGTAAATCTGCTGCAACTTGCTTCGGTGGTTCGAATCCACCTCCGCCCAGTTAACCTCGAAAGAAATTTCGAGTATGCCCAGATAGCTCAGTTGGTAGAGCAGAGGACTGAAAATCCTCGTGTCGCTGGTTCGATTCCGGCTCTGGGCATTCGAGGTTTTGCTGAGGAGAACAGCTTCCGGGGAGCTTTCCTGATTCACAACTTATTTTCATATTTATTTTGCGGGTGTAGTTCAATGGTAGAACACCAGCCTTCCAAGCTGATTACGTGGGTCCGATTCCCATCACCCGCTTTTTTGTATATATACATACAGCTCCGGCAAGTCTCTGCCTGGCCGGCTATATCCAGTTCGTGGAGAATAAGTCCATTGGTATGATTGGCTTCATAGCGCTTCTGGCCTGCCTTTTGTACCTTGTGGTGCTTGTGAAGCTGCCGGTATATATGAGGATGAAATGTAGTGACCATTGAAACAATAATTGCGGTGACTCTGATGGTATACACTCTGGTCCGATATCTTCTGTTTATCACATCAAAATGATTGCGGGAGCAAGTAGTGCGAGACAATCCGTGGTATCACAGGGGACAAAAAATATTTTGCTCCCGACATCACCAAAACAATAATGCATAAAAGGCGCTCTGTCTGTATTTTACGGGCAGAGCGTCTGATTTGTCTTATATATTCTTAAGCGTTCTAATGAAACCCGGATTATAGTTTTGTCGTATCTCCGTGAATCAGGCGGCATTCAAATAGCTTTTCATTAACGGGTTCTTCTCTTGACAGGGCCAAAATTAGCTCGGCGGCGTAAAGTCCCATTTCATAGAGCGGTATTTCTAAAGAGCTGATTTTAGGATATACCGTCAGCAGAAAGGGAGAGGAGGCGAGGCAGATATGTCTGGGATTTTGAGGAACGGAAATCCCCTTTTTTAAAATACAGTTCTGCATCAAAATGCCAAAGCGCTGATTTGCGGTAATGGCGATGTCAAAATCGTGGTTCTTTAAATACTCCTCCATGGGAACGATGATTTCCTCATCACGATTGCTGCGGATGTCGCAGATAATACGCTCGAAGTCAGACTCGGGGTAAATATCCTGTATGGCTTTGATAATCAGGTCATATTTATTGCGGAGGATCCGGCCGTTGATGGAGCGGGTAAAATACCGGATTCTGGAAAGATGGTTATCTTTACAGAAAAGGATACAGTCGCGGATTAAATTTTCAAATGCTTTTTGGGGTTCAAATTTGCTGCAGTATACCCCATTTTCACTAATCAGGACATAAGGAATTTTATTGGCATCCAGGACGGAGGTATCAATCACTTGTGTGTCGAAGGCGATATAGATGACTCCGGCAATGCTGTTGGAGTAATAGTTTTTCAGGATTTCCCCTGCTTCCGGGTCTTTAGAATCGCTTAAGAGAGTAAGCGTATAACCGGCTTCATCAAAATATTTTTTGATTCCGCGCAGCGTGTTTCCAAAACCCGCATTGTCATAATTATTTCCGCAAATCAGGCCGATGGATGTGCATCTTTGCTGGCGCATGCTTTGGGCGGAATGGTTTGGAAAATAGTTCAGTTCTCTTGCGACCTGCAGAATTTCCTGCCGCTTTGCCTCGCTGACCCGCTTCCCTTCCGTCTGATTGATTACATAGGATACGGTGGCTTGCGAAACCTCGCATACCTCTGCAATGTCTTTTGCAGTTATTCCCTGTCTTTTGGCCATTTTATTTACCTCTGTCTCTAATATTGTTAAAATAAAATCAATATTGGCGATGAAAAAGTGTCGGATTCTTGTGCATATTATATAAAAAAGTAAAATAAAGTGCAAGACTCTTGCACAAATTTATTGAACATGCTATTATATAGCCTATAAGAGGGACTTGTTTAAATCTCTTAACCTTAAAAGGTTAAACGTATAATCAAAGGATATGCCGGAGTGATTATACGTTTAACCGTGCTTTAATTAAGAAAAGGATGAGAAAATGGAAAGGAGGAAATTCAGATTGCAGAGAAAATAGGTTTACTGGTTAAATATTAAACAAAAAAAGAAAAAGGAGATTATCATGAAAAAAAGAATGATAGCAGCTGCCCTTGCAGCGGTATTGGCGGTATCCCTGACTGCCTGTTCCGGAAATGAGACGGCTTCCTCAGGAGCAAGCAGCGGAGAAAATACTGGAGAAAACACCGTGGAGGCGGTTCAGAAAGAAGAGATTGAGCGGAAGGATTATACGGTTGTTTACTCGGCGGAGCTGGCCCATATTAACTATCTGGTGTCATCCCTGTCTACCTGTACCCGCTTTACAGAAAATTACGTGGATGCGTTAGTGGATTTTGACAAATATGGAAGGACGATTCCTTCTCTGGCAACAGACTGGGAAATTTCCGGGGATGGTATGGTATACACCTTCCATTTGAGGGAAGGGGTAAACTGGTATACTTGCGACGGAGAACGCTATGCGCCCGTTATCGCACAGGATTTCGTGGATGCGGCAAAATGGCTTTTAACAAAAGAGAATGCATCGACAACAGCCAATATTTTTTACAGTGTTGTTAAGAACGGAAAGCAGTATTTTAATGGTGAAATTACAGACTTCGGAGAGGTGGGAATTAAAGCTCTTGATGATTATACGCTGGAATATACGCTGGAGCAGCCAACCCCGTATTTCTTAAAAATGACGGCATACACCTGCTTCCTGCCGGCTAATGGAGCGTTCCTGGAAGAGTGTGGAGAGTCCTTTGGTACAAGTGCGGAGACACTGCTTTACAACGGTGCATATATCCTGACAACCTTTGAACCGGAGAATCGAAGGGTTCTGGAAATGAACGAGGAATACTGGGATAAGGACAATATTTTCATTTCTTCTATTACATATAATTACAACAAGGAAGCCAAAACACTGGCTCCGGAGCTTTTCCTGCGGGGAGAAATTTCGGAAGCGGATATTCCTGCTGAAATTCTGGACGAGTGGATGAACAGTGAAGAGAAGAAGAACTCCATGATCGTAAAACCGGCGAGTACCACTTCCAATTTCCTGGGATTTAATTTTGAGCCGCTTTATGAGGAAGAGTATGGCCCGGACAACTGGAAAAAGGCGGTGAATAATGAAGATTTCAGAAAATCTATTTATTATGGATTTGACAGAACTGCTGCAATCCTCACAAGCTATCCCTATGAACCGGAAAAGCAGCTTCTCAATACGATCACCACAAAGAATTTTGTGAACGTGGATGGTGTGGATTATACGGAGCTTGACGCCTTAAAGGAGCTTGGTGAGACAGCCCAGTTTGACAAGGAAAAGGCATTGGAACATAAGGAAAAGGCTCTGGCGGCATTAAACGGAACAGTGGAATTTCCGGTGACCGTTGTAATGCCGTACAGTACCGGCAATCTGGGGCTTACAAACCGGGTGCAGGTGGAAAAACAGCAGCTTGAGAATCTTTTGGGAAGCGATTATATCCAGATTGAGCTGGTACCTTATCCGCCGACCAACTATAACAAAGAAGCAAGAAGTTCCGGAAAATTCTCTTTGATGGAAATGGGATGGGGACCAGATTACACAGACCCGGCCGGGTATGCGGAAACCATGACCCATGATACCTCTATCGGAACCAAGTACAGCCGTCCGTATCTGGCGGAGGACCTTAAGGACGCCGATGGAAACAGTATTTATGAGACAATGGTGGAAGCAGCGAGGAACGAAACAGCCGATGTCAATAAGCGCTATGAGATGTTTGCGGAAGCGGAACGCTATCTGATTGACCATGCACTTGTGATTCCATTCTATGCATCCGGCGGAGGTTACCGGGCAACCGTTCTGGATCCGTTTTCCGGACGGTGTACGCAGTTCGGAAGGAACCTGGACAAGTATAAAGGTGCAAAGGTTCTGGATAAACCGATGACCAACGAAGAATATGCAGCGGCGGAAGCGGTATATATGGAAGAAAGGGCAGAGGCGCTGAAGGAAGAGACTAAGTAACGGAAATGGAGGAATGGTTATGAGAAAGGCACTTGCGGCAGTTCTGGCGTTTTCTCTGGTAGTGTTTTCCCTGACCGGGTGTACCGGTGGACAAAAGGCGGCGGAGACGACAGACGGAAAAGTTTCAGAGGAAACAAAAGAAAAGAAAGACCCGGCTGACATGCCGGAGTACTCTACGGTTTATACGGCTGAAATTGACACACTCAATTATTTAAAGACAACCAACAGTGACGGAATTGCCCTGTTTTACAGTATTCTGGATGGATTGGTTGAGTTTGACCGGTTTGGCGAGATGATTCCCTGTATCGCATCCGACCGGACAGTTTCTGAGGATCAGCTGATTTACACGATGAATCTTCGCCAGGATGTGAAGTGGTATGACTGGAAAGGCGAGGAAGTCGGTCTTGTGAAGGCACAGGACTTTGTGGATGGCATACAGTGGATTTTGAACCAGGATAATGCCTCCTCCAACAGTAAAACAGTATATGAGTCTTTAAAGAATGCCAAGGCCTATTATGACGGAGAGATCACGGATTTTGCCGAGGTTGGCGTTCGCGCTGTGGATGATTTTACGGTGGAATATACTTTGGAGCGCCCCATTCCGTATTTTTTAAAGCAGCTCTCTTTCCCGTGCTTCTTCCCGGTCAATGGAGAGTTTCTGGCTGAGCAGGGGGAAATGTTCGGTGTTGATAAAGACACAATCCTTTATTGCGGCGCTTACCTGTTGAAGAGCTTTGAACCTCAGAGCGAAAGGGTTATGGAAATGAATCCGGATTATTGGAACAGTGATATTATTTCCATCGGTACATTAAATTATAAGTACAACGCAGAGGCCAATTCCATTGGGGCAGAACTGTTTTTAAGAGGAGAAATCAACGACTTCATTCTTCCGGGAAGTATTTTGGATGAATGGATGAACGATCCGGAAAAGAAGGAACAGATGCGCCCGCATAATCTGACGAACATGTCTTATTTTATGGGATTGAACTTTGAACCGAATTATGATGCAGAGTACCGTCCGGAGGACTGGAAAACAGCTGTGAATAATGAGAATTTCAGAAAGTCCCTGTTTCATGGCATGGATCGCCGCGCAGCGATTCTGACCGTTGAGCCATATGATCCGGAGAGCAAGCTTTTAAATACTTTTACAAGAAGAAATCTGGTACAGGCGGACGGCGTGGACTATACGATGATGGGCGGCCTGGCGGCCTACACCGAGGGAGATTCTTTTGATAAAGAAAAGGCTCTGGAATATAAAGAAAAGGCCATGGAGGAACTGGAGGGGAAGGTACAGTTCCCGATAATGATTGTGATGCCATTCAGCACTGCGAAGGTGGACACCGCCAATCGAATGCAGGTTATTGAGCAGCAGATGGAAGGGCTTCTGGGGACAGATTCTATCGATATTATTATTGAGTCCTATCCTTCCACCGGATTTACGAAACAGGTAAGAAATCCGGGAAGCTTTTCCATGATGGAGCTGGGCTGGGGCCCGGACTATGCGGATCCTTTGGGAATGATGAATCCGGTTCATTCCGGTTCCAGCGCAAAGAACTATACGAGAGTCTACCTGGCGGAGGATCTTCTGGATTCTGATGGAACAAGTAAATTCGAGAAGATGCTGGATACTGCAGCTGCTGAAACAAAGGATTTAAGGAAGAGGTATGAATTGTTCGCAGAGGCTGAGACATTTCTTTTGGACGAGGCTGTCCTGATTCCGTTCTATACTTCCGGTGGAGGCTATCGCGCTTCTTATCTGGACCCGTTTTCCGGCTACACAAGCCAGATGGGAAGAAACGGAGCGATCAAGCTTAAGGGTGCCAGACTTCTTGACAAGCCCATGGGAATGAGCGAATATCCGGAAGCCCTGGAACAGTATGAGAAGGACAGAGCGAAGGCTTTGGCGAAATAGCCTGCTTTCACCGACCGAAAGGAGACCTGGTTACATGTTAAAATATGTCATAAAACGGATTCTGCAGTCCATGGTCACTCTTGTGATTGTGGCCACTGTGGTTTTCCTGATGCTTCGCCTGATGCCGGAGGAGGGATACTTTGCCGAGGGCTATGACAAGATGGATGAAGCACAGATTGAAGCAGCGTTGACGGAGATGGGGCTTAGAGACCCCCTCCCCGTCCAGCTGGGAAACTTTTTCAACGGGATTCTCCATGGAGACTTGGGAAAATCCATCGTTTTCAGGCCCAAAGTGCCGATCACGAAAATCATAGGGCCGAAGATTCCCTATTCTCTCTACTTTGGTCTTGCCTCCATTGCGATTTCTCTTGGGGCAGGAATTCCACTGGGAATGCTGATGGCACGTTTTAAAGGCGGTTTTCTGGATAATTTGGGCTCCGCCTATGTGGTGCTCATCAAGGCGGTTCCGGCGGCTGTGTATTTCCTTTTTCTTCAGCTTTATGTATCAGACGCATTGAAGATTCCCATGCTGTTCAATGAACGGAAGCCTGTGAGCTGGATTCTTCCTGCCATTTGCATGTCCTTAGGAAGCATCGCGACCTATGCCATGTGGATTCGCAGATATATGGTTGATGAGCTGAATAAGGATTACATCAAGCTTGCGAGGGCGAAAGGCCTTAAGAACTCGCTGGTCATGTCCAGACATGTGATCAGGAATGCGTTTGTACCGATGGCACAGCAGCTTCCCACAAACATTCTGATGACGATTTCTGGTTCCATTTATGTAGAATCATTGTTTTCTATTCCCGGAATGGGCGGACTTCTGGTATCGGCCATTCAGAGACAGGACAACACTCTGGTCCAGGCACTTGTGCTGATTTATTCCTGTATTGGAATTTTAGGACTGTTTTTGGGTGATCTTCTTATGGCGCTCTGTGACCCGCGGATTAAGTTAGGAAAGAAAGGTGGTGGCAGATAATGGGCATCACGAAGAAAATTGAATCCATGGAGCAGAACGTATCAGAAATCAGTCAGGAGATGTTTACCTTTGCAGAGTATGATGAGAAGGCGGCAGAGCTGACCGGTTATTCCAACTATTCCTACTGGGCTTCTACCTGGCGGGTGTTCATGAAGAATAAAATTGCCATTTTCTTCATGACTGTTCTGATAAGTCTGATGGTGTTTACCTTTATCCAGCCATACCTCCCCGCTCAGAAGAGCGCCACAGAGATTTATATTAATGAGGAAACCGGGGTGCAGGACAGGAACCAGCCGCCGGGAAAGGAGTACTGGTTTGGCACGAATTCCATCGGGCAGGATATGTGGTCAAGACTCTGGAGCGGGACGCGTACCTCTTTGCTGATTGGCCTTGTTGTGGGACTCTGGGATGCATTTATGGGAATTGTTGTTGGTTCCGTATGGGGGTATGTGCGGAAGATGGACGCAGTGATTACAGAGGTGTATAATGTCATACATAATATCCCCAGCTCGATTATTCTGATTCTGGTATCCTATGTGCTGAGGCCGAGTGTCAGCACGATCATTTTTGCCATGTGCCTGACAGGATGGCTTCCGACTGCAAGGTTTATCCGCAACCAGATTGTTATTATTCGTGACCGGGAATTTAATCTTGCGTCCAGATGTCTTGGCACGCCCACAGGCCGCGTGATTACAAAGAATCTGCTTCCCCAGGTGGTTTCCGTAATCATGATGCGTATTGCCCTTGCAATCCCGCTTGCCATCGGGCAGGAGGTATTTCTGACTTATATCGGCCTGGGCCTCCCGGTCAGCATTCCATCCCTGGGAAATCTGGTTAATGAAGGAAGAATTGTAATGATGAGTCCGGCGCTCAGATATCAGCTGATTTTTCCGTCCATCATTCTGTCCCTGATAACGATTTCTTTCTATGTTATGGGAAATTCATTTGCGGATGCGGCTGATCCGAGAAATCATGTGTAAGGAGGCAAAGCAGAATGGATTATAAAAATGCGGAGAAAATTCTGGAGGCGAAGGACGTTGTCATTAAGTTTAACCTGCGTGGAAAAACATTGACAGCCATCCGGGGAATCTCCATGGACTTATATAAGGGAGAGAGCCTTGCAATTGTGGGGGAGTCCGGTTCCGGTAAATCCGTTTTTAATAAGAGCTTCATGGGACTTTTGGACGGGAATGGCTGGGTGGATTCCGGAAGTATCCTCTATAAGGGGCAGGACCTTGCAAAATATAAGACCGAGAAGGACTGGCTGAAAATCCGGGGGAAAGAAATTGCCATGGTGTTCCAGGATCCGATGACAAGCCTGAATCCCTTAAAGACTGTTGGAAAGCAGATTCAGGAGACTGTCGAACTGCACCAGGGGTTAAAGGGGGAGGAAGCGAAGAAAAAGACTCTGGAAATTTTGACAGATGTGGGGATTTCCATGCCGGAGGTGCGTTATAAGCAGTATCCCCATGAGTTTTCCGGCGGTATGAGGCAGAGGGTTGTCATTGCAATTGCGGTTGCCTGTGCACCACAGATCTTAATTTGTGATGAGCCGACAACGGCCCTTGATGTAACGATTCAGGCGCAGATTTTATCACTTTTGCATAAGCTTCAGGAAAAATACAGGCTGACAATCATTTATATTACTCACGATCTCGGTGTGGTAGCCAATGTGGCTGACCGGATTGCTGTGATATATGCAGGAGATATTGTGGAGGTTGGGCTTTGTGAGGAGATTTTTTAT
>CANRXD010000022.1 GCA_947643685.1 uncultured Clostridium sp.
TTCAAAGATTCCCTGGGTTATCAGAGCATGCTGACTCCGGGGGCCTATGCGGAAATGCTATATGCTTCCGAGATGATGAATGTGCAGTCGGAACAGGTCCTTTTACAGGCGGATACGGTCACTGTTGTGACGCCGGAAATGTTAAAGCTCAGGATGATCGACGGTACCCGTGCCATGCTGATTTCCGGCGCTCAGAGTGCGGTGATTGGATATGAGCAGCTTCTTCTGGGGAAGGAGACCCTTACAGAGACCATTGAGCTTTTAAAGGAAGTTTATAAATCCACAGAAGCACAGGCATCTCTGGGGATGACAACCGGTACGGCGGTTCTTACGGCAAGACAGAATCTGGAATCTGCCGAGGCCAGTATGATCGATCTGGATGCCAAAGAGGTGCAGATCCGTTCCTCTCTCTGCAAGATGTTAGGGTGGGAATATAATGCCTCTCCGGAAATCCGGAAGGCGCCGGACGCAGATCTGAGCCGCATTGACAGGATGAATCCGGAAAATGACAAACAGACTGCGATTGCCAATAACTTTACCCTCAGATATAATCAGCTGAACCTTGAGGCGCTCACCGATGGTTCTGTGGACAGAGAAAACATGGAACGGACCATCAGAGAGCAGACAGCGGAAATCTCCGCTTCTCTGGTGAATCTTTATAATGACGTGATTCAGAAGCGCAACGAATATCAGACATCTGTCGCGGCTTTTGAGCTGGAAAAGACCAAGATGGAAGCGGCTGAGAGAAAGCTGGCTGTGGGAAGTATCGGAAGACTGGAATACCTCCAGCAGGAAAATGCGTATAAAACAAAAGAGATTGCAGTGAGAACGGCAGAACTTAATCTGTTCCAGGCCATGGAAACCTATGACTGGGCACTGAAAGGAAATTTGAGTCTTTCCTGATATTTTCAGCGAAACACCCCCGCAGGCAAAGCAGAAGCTGCGGGGGTGTTTCATTTTATTTCATTTTCAGCCAGTCAGCCAGTTTAAAACGGATTTTCACAGGCCGGGCGTTCAAAAGCGCCTGGAAATCGTCTTCAGACAAAAGGGCAGAAAGCTGGTTTTTGGAGCTTTCAGGGACAATGGCATAGGTACTGTCCAGATAGCAGAGGGAAGGATATAAAACACACCAGAAGTTTTTCCCTTTTCCCTGACCGATGAGGACACGGACCGCATCGTATGTTCCGGCCGGGAAAGTCATGTCCCCGTAGGTTTTCTCAGGAAACAGGCATTGTGCCAGCTCAACGCGTACCTTGTAATCAAAGCCCTGTTCTTTTATATAATATTCTGCGGCAGTTTCCAGAGCTGATTTGTGAACCGTGATGTAGTGGCATATGACTTCTTTGGAGGCCGCCTCCTCTGTCCCCAGACCTGTTTGCAGCTTGTCCAGAATAAAATCTTTTACTTCTAATTTCAGTGTCTGATCCGCGGCAGAATCACTGTTTGCCAGCACATGGAACCGGAGAATTTCCGGAGCGATTCTGGAAGCCAGGGCTTCTTCCTTCCTTCTGAGGCCGGACATGGCCAGCAGAAATATGAGAAGTCCCAGGGTCAGGGACAGGCAGAATTGATATTTCTTTTTCATGGAATCCCCTTCTTTTTTATAATAATTGCTATTTGTAATTATTGCCAGTTGTGCTATAATCTAAACGATTACCATTTGACTATTTAAGGAGAGATAAAAATCATGAGCAGAAAAAATGTGGTGGCACTGTTCGGCGGACAGTCTTCGGAGCATGTGGTTTCCTGCATGTCCGTTCAGAATGTGGTTGCCAATATTGATAAAGAAGCTTACGATGTGATTCTTGTGGGAATCACAGAAGATGGACACTGGTTAAAGGTCAATTCCATGGAGGAGATTAAGAATGATACCTGGAGGGACAGCAAAGAAGCGGCTGTACTTTCTCCGGATGCCAGAGACAAGGCTCTTTTGGTGATGAAGGGGGATCAGGTGGAAAAAATTCATGTGGATGTGGTGTTCCCGGTGCTTCATGGGCTCTATGGCGAGGATGGAACGGTTCAGGGTCTTCTGGAGCTGGCAAGGATCCCTTATGTGGGATGCGGCGTTCTGTCTTCTGCCGTATCCATGGATAAACTGACCACGAAAATTCTCGTGGACCATCTGGGAATCCGGCAGGCGGCGTATGTTCCGGTTATGAAGGAGGAACTGTGCGAGCTGGACCAGGTGGTTTCCAAGGTGGAAAAGGCGTTGCCCTACCCAGTATTTATTAAACCCTCCAACGCAGGCTCCTCCAGAGGAGTGTCCAGAGCCGATGAACGGGAGGGACTAAAGGCAGGACTTTTGGAAGCGGCACACCATGACCGCCGGATTCTGGTGGAGGAAGCCATTAGGGGCCATGAGGTGGAGTGTGCTGTCTTTGGAGGCGGTAAGGAGGAGCCAGAGGCTTCCGGAGTGGGAGAGATTCTGGCCGCCGTGGAATTTTATGATTTTGATGCGAAATATTATAGTGAGGCCTCCAAAACGGTTGTGGATCCGAATCTTCCGGGAAATTCCGCTGAGATCATCCGAAAAGAAGCAGTGGAGATCTTTAAGGCTGTGGATGGATATGGGCTTTCCCGTGTGGACTTCTTCGTCACGGAGGACGGAGAGGTGGTTTTTAATGAAATTAACACTATGCCCGGCTTTACCTCCATCAGCATGTATCCCATACTCTGGGCGGCAAGAGGAAAAAAATGCCTGATTAATGACCTCATCGCCCATGCAGAAAAAAGGTATGAAAGGTAAGGGAGTATGGATAAAAATGCACCAATCGGAGTGTTTGATTCCGGTGTGGGCGGCTTAACGGTTGCCCGGGAAATTATGCGCCAGCTTCCTGAGGAGCGGTTGATTTATTTTGGGGATACAGCCAGGCTCCCTTATGGGAATAAGTCGAAAAAAACCATCATCCGCTATTCAGAGCAGATCATCCGTTTCCTGCGGACCAAAGAAGTAAAGGCCATCGTGGTGGCCTGCAACACGGCTTCCTCCTATGCACTGGATGAGGTGAGAAAAATCGTGGATGTGCCTATTATCGGCGTCATCAATGCAGGAGCCAGGGCCGCCGTGTCGGCAACAAAAAATGGGAAAATCGGAGTGATTGGAACCGAGGGTACCATAAACAGCGGCACTTACGCAGAGGTTTTAAAAGAAATGAGGCCGGGGGTGGAGGTTTTTGGAAAGGCCTGTCCGCTGTTTGTTCCCCTGGTGGAGGAGGGACTTTTGCATGATACGGTTACTGATGAAATTGCGTCCCGGTATCTTTCTGTGTTAAAGGAAAAGTACATTGACACATTGGTTCTTGGCTGTACCCATTATCCTCTTTTGCGGTCCACAGTTGCAAGAACCATGGGGGATGATGTAACGCTGATTAATCCGGCCTATGAAACCGCCGTTCAGCTGAAAACTCTTCTCAAGTCCATGGAGATGAATTGTGACGGAGAAAGAGAGATCATGCCGGGAGAAAAGTATCAGTTTTTTGTCAGTGATATGGCGGAGAAGTTCTGCGCTTTTGCCACCTCCATTCTGCCGGATGAAGTGAAGGAAACCATACAGATTGATATAGAAACCTATTAACAAGTGATGATAAAGGAGCCAGAAGAATGACAAAAGAGGTTCTCGTGAGCGTCAAGGGAACGCAGCTGATGGGAGAAGAAAATGATACCATTGAAATCATTACTTCCGGAACTTGTTATGAAAAGAATGGAAAGCAGTACATCCTTTTTGAAGAAGCCATCGGAGACGCCGGGGATGTAACCCGGAATACGGTGAAGATTGAGCCGGATAAGGTGGAAGTTACAAAGCGCGGACTGGTGGAGAGCCATATGATCTTCGAACGGGGAAAAAAGAATATGGCCAATTACGTGACGCCGGTGGGATTGATTATCCTGGGACTTACCACAGCTTCTCTCACTGTGACAGTGGAGGAAAAGGAGATCTATATCGGGATTAAGTATTCTCTGGAGATGAATGGAGAGTACATTTCAGAGTGTTCCCTGGAGATTCTGGCGAAAGCCAGGGAGAAGGGAGGACTGCACTTATAGTGAATGATAAAATATTTGCCGTTCCCTGTAACATATGAAGAAAGGTAACTGTGAGGGTACTGAATAGTCACGAAATGAGAAAGGAAAAGTAAGATATGGAAAGTTTTCTTGTAGCAATCAATGCAGTGATTCCGTTTCTCTGTTATATCTCCTTTGGGTATTTCATGAAGGTAAAGGGAGTAGTGAAGGAGGAATTCCTCCAGCAGCTGAATAAGATGGTATTTAAGGTCATGTATCCGTTTATGACTTTCTATAACATCTATAAGGCGGATGCCAGCTCCCTGCCGCGTCCCATTATGCTGATTTTCAGCGGTGTCAGCATTCTGGTGCTGGAGGTGATTCTGGTCTTCATCGTTCCCAAAATTGTAAAGGAAAACCCAAAACGGGGTGTGATCATTCAGGCCATTTACAGGAGTAACTTCGTATTGTTTGGTCTTCCACTGACGATTTCCGTATTTGGAGATGCAGCTTCTTCGGTGGCTGCCATGGTGGTGACTGTGGTGGTTACTATTTATAACACGACATCCGTAGTAATCCTGGAAATGTTTAATTCAGAGGGAAAAACCACGGTAAAGTCCCTGTTATTGAATGTGGCGAAGAATCCGCTGCTCCAGGGTGCTGTGGTGGGACTGATCTTCTTTTTCCTGGGAATTAAGGTTCCAAAGAGCCTTCTGACTCCCATTGCCGCCTTTGCGGATATGACATCACCGTTAGCACTGTTTGTATTGGGAGGAACCCTGCACTTTAATGCAATTCGGGGAAACTTAAAGTATCTTGTGCCAACACTGTCTTTTAAGTTGTTTGCTCTTCCGGCCCTTATGCTGGCCATTGCGTATCAATTTGGCCTGCGGGAACTGGAGCTGTTTTTGCTGCTTGCGATTTATGGAACGCCTGTGGCGGCTGCATCCTACCCCATGGCCCAGAACATGGGAGGGGACGGAGAGCTTGCCGGGCAGTTCGTGGTAATCAGTACCGTGGTTTCTGTTGCAACGCTGTTTGTGTGGATTTTCTTCTTAAAGAGTGTGGGACTGATTTAAAGTTATCGTTCACATGAACAGTGGGGATTAAAAAAAGAGCGTCATCTGACCTCCGGTGGGAGGGGGAGAGATGCTCTTTTTTTACGGATTTTCAAAAACAATGTCTGGTATGCATTATTTTGCTTTCGCGGATTTGTCTTTATTCTTCCTGAACCGGTCGAAGAATTTTTTCTTTTCCGGCAGGGGCGGGATACCGCCGCGGACACTCTTAATTTCTGTTATGTAGAGGCCGCTGATAACAACTTTGGCTTCTGTTTTTAAGGGAAGCTGTAAGAATACTTTTTCATCGGCGATCATGGTCATGATCTTCGGGCCGATTTTTGCTTTCACCACCGGAATCTTTGCACGTTTTGCGTACCAGGGAGTCTGTTCGTAGACCATTGCAGGCAGGCCTGCATCCTTTAGTTTCAGCTTCTTTTTATCAATGGCCATCAGGGTAACTACCTGTTTGGCAGCGTCAATGGCAGATTGCTGTTCTACCTGGCGTTTTTCCATTTTCCTTCCCAGATAGTAGAGAATACCAAGAATGGCTATGAGAATGACGAGAACCACAAGCACGACATTCATTACAATGTTCCAGTTCATGAAATTACCTCCAAATAATCTTCACGTTCTCCCTGCAGGCAGGGAACAGGGAATTACGAAAAAGATTATAGCATTCATTATCTGAAAGCGCAAGCAAAAATCCGGTATTGAGGCAGGAAAAAGTAACAGTTCAGCCCAGGACTTTGCACTTGCTGCAAAGTCCGTAAGGATTCCGTAACTGTTACATTTTATTGACAGAGGGAAATGAAGAAGGTAAAATTATAATAAGTTTTAAATAAAAAAGGAAAGGTGAGAAAACGATGGGAAAACAGACGGCATGGGAAGAGATTGACAGGAAAGCAGCCGAAATTTTAGAGGCCAGCGATGAGATCTGGGGATGTGCAGAGACTGCATTTACAGAAGAAAAATCCATGAAGGTGCTCTGTGAGCTGCTTGAACAGGAAGGATTTGAAGTGGAAACAAACCTGGCAGGAGTGGCAACGGCTTTTAAAGGTACCTTTGGTTCGGGAAAGCCGGTGATCGGATTCCTCGGAGAGTTTGATGCCTTGTCCGGCCTGGATCAGGAGGCGGGTGCCGCAGAGAAAAAGCAGGTGCACGCAGGCGCTCCGGGACATGGCTGTGGTCACAATATGCTTGGAACAGCTTCTCTTTCTGCGGCTATTGGCATAAAAAGGTATCTGGAAGAAAGCAAAAAGCCCGGTACGGTTGTTTACTTTGGATGTCCCGGGGAGGAAGGAGGTTCCGGGAAGGCTTTCATGGCCAAGGACGGTGTATTCTCCGGTCTGGATGCCGCGATTACCTGGCATCCCGGCGACCTCACCAGAGCCGACACAGGAAGCTCTCTGGCCAATTACCAGGTGGCATATAAATTCTATGGTACCAGCGCCCATGCAGGCGGAGCTCCCCATCTTGGAAGAAGCGCTCTGGACGCCTGCGAACTTATGAACATGGGTGTCCAGTTCCTCAGGGAGCACGTGATTCCCGAAGCCAGAATCCATTATGCCATTACCAATACCGGAGGCTATTCCCCCAATGTGGTTCAGCCCTACGCGGAAGTGCTTTACCTGATCCGTGCGCCGAAAAACAGGCAGGTGGAGGAAATTTACCAGCGGGTCAATAAGATAGCGGAAGGGGCGGCCCATATGACAGAGACAAGAGTGGAAATTGACTTTGTAAAGGGATGCTCCAATCTGATCAGCAATAAGGTGATTGCAAAGAAGCTGTGGGAGAATCTTACAAAGCTGGGTGCTCCGGAATACACAGAAGAGGAGATGGCCCTTGCGAAAGCAATCCACGAGAGCGTTGGGGAAAGCTGCTACGAATCCCTGGAGAAGGTGGCAAAATCCTGTGACAAAACAGTAAAAAAGGAAGTGCTGGCTCATAAGGGAGAGGCAATGTACCGGTTTGTGGCTCCCTTTGATCCGGTGGGGATCATGTCCTTTGGCTCCACAGACGTGGGTGATGTGAGCTGGAACTGTCCCACAGCCCAGGCTTATGTGGCCACATGGGCGGCCGGAACTCCGGGACATTCCTGGCAGGTGGTGGCCCAGGGAAAGAGCGGTCTGGCCCATAAAGGACTGATTTACGCGGCAAAGGCCATGGCAGGCGCGGCTGTCGACATGTATGAGGACCCGGCTGTGATCGAAGAAGCAAAGGCCGAAATGGAAGAGACACTGGAGGGCGACACCTACCTGTGTCCGATTCCGGATGGCTGCCGGCCGAGAGCCCTTGGAATGACAAAATAAGTTACAGGAAACGAACAAAACGTTTGTTATAAGAAGCATAAGAGTTCCCGGGCTGTGGAATCAGTCCGGGAACTCTATGAATAATGGACCGAAAAGGCGGATGGCTCTGGCGGCAGAGAAATTATAACGGCGCAAAGAGAGGGAAAAGGACCGTTCCGGCTGATGATTTATGAAGGACTGCAGATACTGTTTCCGGCTGCCCCATGGCTTAAAACAGGATTCTTCCGTGGGGAGATATTCTAAGAGCGCAGGTGCTGCGTCTGTGGACAGGGACTGTAAGTAATACAGATCGCTGTGGGAAACGTTTTCGCGGGTGAGGTTATAGCGGGCAATGACCGCATCCGGTCTGGCAAAAGCCAGAGCCACATAAAAGACAGATATCACCAGCAGCCCATAACGAAACAGAGGGAAGCTGTCTTTAAAAATCAGCCGGAAAATCCCTGCCATGAGAACCGTGACCACTGCCAGGAACCAGAGGACCAGGAGTCTTAAAAGGGTAAGGTGGTAACTGGCCACGTAAAGCACCATGCGGTATGCGGCGGAGAAGATCATGATTACAGTACATACACTGAGGAAGGTCAGGGTGAGCCGCAAAAGCAGGGTGGGACGGATATACTTTAAAAATCCAAGTACCAGGGCCAGGTTAATAAAGATGACAAACACAAGCTGGTAGAAGCCCTGATGGGCGTACTGGGCGTAGGTCATGGACTCCGGAAGCGAGCCCTGGCGCAGAAACAGACAATAAATCTGGATGATGCAGAAGGTTCCGTAAAAGAGGACAATGGCGCCTAAAAAGCTGACGGCAGCCAGGGGATTTCCTTTTTTGCAGCATGTTTCTTTCCGGGGCTTTGGCGGAGCGAACCGGGTACAGAGAATGCTGTAAAAAACAACGGCGGCCCAAAGAGAGCCCAAGCTTATGGAAAGCAGGGTACTCAGGCGGAAAAAGTCATGAAACAGCCGGGATACGAGATTTGAAAATACTGCATCCGCGCTGCCGAGAAGCCAGACTACCAGGATAGTTAAGGGGATGGACGAGCAGACACCGGAAAGAACCAGAAGAACGTTCTTGCTTTTGGACGCTTTCCCGGATTTGGCATAGGCCGCTGCGTGGAGGAAGGGGACCGGAAGGAGGCTTATAAGGGAGACTCCGTACCTCAGGATGGCCCAGAGCCAGGTTCCCGTCCGCCAGGTGTGATCCGCATAAAGCTGATGGTTCAGGAAAACAGCTAAAAGCAGAAGCAGGGCCAGGCGGCTGCAGGAATGAAGGAAGGGACTGCCGGTCAGGCACATGGAAAGGCTCACAAGGAAAGAGGCTCCCATGAGAAACCAGGAATCCTTTTTTATGGTAAGGCCCAGCCGTTTAAAAAGCATGCATAAAACCAGATATCCCACGGCCGAAAATAAGGGCCAGGTGATGGAGCTGGGATTTTTATAAAAGCAGAAAGTGTAAAAGAATCCCATAGCCAGGCAGACGGGCCCATAGGTTCCAAAGGCTTCCGCCAGCGGGGCGGCAGGAAGGGGCCGGGGCGCGGGAAGAACCGGAGCAGCGTCTGGTGTCTGGGTTTCATGAAAATCAGTCATAAAAAATTCCCTCCTCTTCGGAAAATTCCAGAATATCTCCCGGCTGGCAGTGCAGTTCCCGGCAGATGGCTTCCAGTGTGGAAAAACGGACGGCTTTTGCTTTGTTGTTTTTTAAAACAGACAGATTGGCGGGAGTAATGCCGATGCGTTCGGCCAGCTCTCCGGAGGAAATTTTCCGTTTCGCCATCATGACGTCCAGATTTACAATAATCGACATGGGAAAATCTCCTTTCTATATGGTGAAATCATTCTCATCCTTCAGTTCCTTGGCCCGCTCAAACACATTTTTGATGACGCGGATTAAAAGGCACATGAGAATCATGCAGCAGCCCGGAATCCCCCATGACAGATAGTAAGGCATGGAGAAAAAGCAGAAAAGTCCGGTTAAGCCGCACATCCAGGAGATCACACGGAGTCTTCGGATATTGGATGCCGTAAAAATATCTTCGTTTCCAATGGCGCTTACAAGCTGATTCAGATGGAAAAGAATGATTCCCACAGGGACCGCACAGGCATACAGAGTGATTATAAATAAAATGGACTGCTCTTCACAGGCGGAGCTGGAGTAACACAAGAAGCTTTGCACTAAAAAAGGGCAGGTCGCCAGAACCAGAAGATATCCGGCAACAAAAAGCCAGATACAGATTTTTGTTAAAAAAATGGAACGCTTATGGGACCAGTTCATCAAGTTCCTCCTAAAATTGGAAAATATTTCATCTCTGATATGCATCATAGCACAGGATGATGGGAAAATCAATATATTTTTATTGATAAACGATAAAAATATATTGATATATAGAATTGAAGAACCGCAATGGTTATGTTATAGTAAATATTATCACAGCTGCAGAACAGAGAAGTACTGTAACTGTGAGAGGACAGAACAGTTACGAAGTATTTATGCATACAGGATGGCAGAGAAACAATGCGTTACATAAGAAAGATTGCGGCAATGGCAATGGCTCTTTTGCTTGGAGCCGGAAGCCTTTATTCCATAACGGCATGCGGAGAAGAACGGCCGGAAGATTTAAAATCAGAAACATATTTTGGAGAAGAATTGCCGAACAATTACTGGAACAGCTAAGACACCCATAACGAAGAAAATTTAAGGGAAATTGCTGATGACGGCTTCAACAGCATTATTCTGGTGGTGCCCTGGCGGGAGTTTCAGCCGATGGGGGAAAAACAATATTATAATGAAGCGGCTTTTAAACGTCTCGAACAGATAATGGAATGTGCCGAAAGCTATGGGCTCTGGGTCGTTCTGCGGGTGGGCTACACCTGGGATTATTATGGGGCGGCAGAAATCCCGGTCCGGTATGATAATGTGACACAGAAAGGAAGCGAGGACTGGTACGGATGGATTAAATTTGCCGGGCGGCTTTACGAAACGGCATCGGCTCATCCCAATTTCCACAGCGGTTTTATTACCTGGGAAGACTTTTGGAATTATATCTGGTATATGAACCGGGATCTTTCCATGAGTTTGAGAAACCGTCTGGCAAGGCAAAGCGGATTTACGGCTTATCTCAGGGAGCGGTATTCCTTAGAGGAGGTAAGCGGCTGGTACGGCGAATCGTTTAAATCCTTTGACGAGGTGTATCTGCCCTATGGAAGCCACCCGTCCGCAGAGCTCTTTTATGAATACTATGACCAGCATCTGATTGAATTTCTCAGGGAAACCCAGAAGGTGTTTCCGGGGCTTTCCATGGAGATACGGGCCGATGGAGACCGGGTGTATACGGGAGAGGAAACCTTCACCTACTATTCCCACAGTGCCACGTATTCCTGTGAGGGAGCTCCCTACTCGGCTCTTATGTACAGTGTGTCTATGGGACAGAAAAATGAAAATGACCGTATTACGGCTGATACGGCCTTAAAGGCA
>CANRXD010000023.1 GCA_947643685.1 uncultured Clostridium sp.
GGGTTCCTATGAACCCGCCGCTGAACTTTCATAGTACAAGGTTTACAATAGCACAAAAGGTGGAAAATGTAAACCAGATAAAGATAAAAAGGTTTACATTAATACGCCCCAGAGCCGATGAACCAGATAGCCCCCCAGTGTCATGGCCAGAATGTAGAGAAGAATCCCGGGGAAAATTCCAAGAACAGAAGAGATCTGGTGGAAAACCGGCTGGGAGGATGGGTGGTACGGGGATAAGTAAAACATATCGGCATCGGCCATGGGCCCGGCAGCTCCATTGATTAAGAGAGCTATGAGGCAGCAGGAAAAAAACAGGGGAAGAGTTTTAAAGAAACTTTGCGGCGCGGCATCGGTCAGGGGAGAGGCAGCGCAGAAAACTCCGGCAAAGATCAGGATAAAATGCCAGACAAAGCCATGGAGTGTCATGGTCCAGTAGGGATGCATGAGTCCCGGAGGAACCAAAAGGGCCATAATACCGCCTAAAAACCCGAAGTCTTTCAGAAATTCTGCGGCAGCTTTCTGAAGACAGGGGGATTTAAAGCGCGGAAAGCAAAGGCACAGATACATGGGAATGGTGCAAAGCTGAAAAGGAAAATACCACCAATTGTATTGATGGTCATTTTCAATGTAAAACAAAAAGCCCTGTTTGTAAAGCTCCATGAGGGTCAGGAGAAGTCCGCAGGAAAACAGAACCCGGGAAGTATTCTTTTTCTGTGCTGCCATACGGACTGCCAGAACGCAGGAGGCCCAGCCCCCCGGGACCGCCAGGAGAAGGTGAAAGGCAGACCATGGTCTGGGCGGTACCATTGGCCAGGCTGTCAGCTGAAAGAAACGTTCCATAGACACCTCCTTAAAATGCAGAACATAGCATGTCGCCAGACATGATACCTATGGAATATCACACAATAAATATTCTGTCAATAAAATCGTAATAGTTCAGCATTGCATCTGCAACAGTTCAGCCTTGCATCTTCCTGCCCGCATATCGCGGACAAGAAGCTCCGGGCGTCCGCCCTCTGAATCTTCACATGGCTGAACTGTTACTTGACATTTTATTTAAAATTCTTCACAATATAAGCAGTGATAATGAAACCTCGGGGAGATCCCGTAATAAGCACGCCCGCAACCGGGCGCATAAAGGTTTGTTCTTAAACGGAAAAGGGATTATTATGAAGGAAAAAGCATTTCACAACCAGGTTTCCTGGATGATGTTTGTATTCAGTATTCTCGTCATTTGGGTACATTCTTATAATGTGGAATTATTTTCCGGGGGACTTTTGAGCCCCTGGTGGGATGCTGCGGACAAAATTCAGCGGTTTGTTTCAGTGGGAATCGGCCAGATTGCGGTTCCGGGTTTTTTTATGCTGTCCTCCTACCTGTTTTTCCGCAATTTTTCCTGGGGCCAGCTCGGGAGAAAGTGGAAAGGCCGCTTTTTCAGTGTGGTAATTCCTTACTTTGTCTGGAATACGCTCTATTATCTGGGGTATGTGATTGCCGCAAGGCTCCCTGCAGTAACGGATATGGTGGGAAAAAGACAGGTTCCCTTTAATGGAACTGAGTGGATGGCCGCCGTATTTCAGTACCGGTATGCACCAATTTTCTGGTATCTGTATCAGTTGATTTTGTTAATCCTGCTTTCTCCGGTTTTGTATCTGATTCTGAAGAACAGGATTCTGGGACTTATGTATCTGGCTGTGCTTCTGGTTGCTGTCCATTTTCATCTGGATACCCAGAATCCCAACACGGATGCGCTTTTTTACTATTCCTTTGCTGCCTATGGGGCTCTTCATGGGAGAAAAACGGCGGAAGCGCCTCAGACTCCGAAGCGCCATATGACGGGGGGTGTCCTGCTTTTCCTGGCGGCATGGTGCTTTTATAAGATGGGAAATCCGGGAGCAGATGTGTTGTGGACTGTGGCTTATCGTTTCCTCATGCCAGTATCTTTGTGGGTCCTGGCGGATGGGGAGCGGTGGACAGAAACGAAGCCGTGGATGCGGCAGAGCATGTTTTTATATGCCATTCATTTTGTAATCGTCCGTTTTGTAAATAAAGGAAGCGCCATGATTTTAAGACAGAGTCTGGGAGAGGAAGCTTTGGCGGCGGCTTCACTGGCAGTATATTTTATGCTTCCGGTCATAGTGGTTGCGTTTTCCTATGGGACCGCCCTGTTTCTCGGAAAATATATGCTATGGCTGTGGCGCATATTGTCCGGAGGACGCAGTTTAAGGAAAGGGGAAGGAATATGATTTTAGAACGGGAAGACTGGGAGGAATCCAGGTGCTGCCTGCGGCCGCAGGATGCCGCTGTGGAACTTCCTCACGGAAAAATATCAGTCCCGGAGGCATGCACTGAGGGAGTCCCGGATGGGGAGGAGATCGGACAGGTGATTGCTGATTTTGACCGCCTTCTGGCGCAGGACGCAAAAGAAGAAGCCGGGCGGTATCTGGAGGACTGGCTGGAACGGTTTGAGAAAAACGGAGACTGGGCCTGCCAGATTACAATTCTGAATGAAATGATGGGATTTTACAGAAATACCGGGGAAAAGGAGAAGGGGCTGGATTCGGTGAAAAGAGGACTGGCTCTTGTGAGGGAGCATGAGCTTTCCGGGACGGTAAGCGGCGGAACCACCTTTGTTAATGCGGCAACAACCATGAAGGCTTTTGGAGAGTCAAAAGAGGCCATGGCTTATTATGAGCAGGCTTTCCGGGGCTTCGGGAAGAGCCTTGCGCCGGATGATTACCGGTTTGGCGGTTTGTTTCATAATATGGCTCTGGCATTTGAAGACCTGGGAGAGTATAAACGGGCAGAAATTTACTATAAGAAGGCTATGGAAATTATGGAACGGCTGCGTCCGGGAAGTATAATGGAAATTGCCGTAACCTGGGTGAACCTGGCAGTCCTTTATGAGAAGTGGGGGCGGGAGGAGGAAATTGATTTGTGCCTCAATAAGGCCATGGACAGTTTCCATGCCCGGGATGTTGTGCGGGATGCATACTATGCCTTCAACTGCCGGAAATGTGCGGATACTTTTGGACATTTCGGCTATTTCCGCATGAAAAAAGAGCTGAACTGCGAGGCAGACAGGATTTACAGGGAAGTAAGAGAAAAGGAAGAACAGAATGCGGGGACTGGAGCTTTCAAAACGTTTTTATGAAGAATTTGGCCGGACAATGATTGCAGACATGTTTTCAGAATACGAAGAGGTGATTGCCGCCGGAATAGCCGGAGAAGGATCGGACTGCTTTGGATATGATGATGAGCTGTCCAGGGACCATGATTTTGAGGCGGGGTTCTGTCTCTGGATTCCGGACGGCTTAAGGCGGGAACTGGAATTTTCTCTTTCCAGAGCTTATGAAAAACTGCCAAAGGAATATTTGGGGGTGAAACGGGAAAAGCAGAGCCTGTGGGGAAGAAACCGCAGAGGAGTCATACTCATCGGAGATTTTTATGAGCAGTTTACAGGGGGGAGAGAGGGGCCAAAGACCCTGATGGAATGGCTTTCTATACCGGAATACAGTCTGGCGTGTGCGGTGAACGGAACCGTGTTTCGGGACGATCTGGGGGAATTTTTAAAGGTACGGAAAAAACTTTCCGGCGGATATCCGGAGGATGTGCGGTTAAAAAAGATGGCTGCCCGCGCAGCTTTCATGGCGCAGTCGGGACAGTACAATTATGAGCGGTGCAGAAAGCGGGGAGAATACGGAGCGGCCGCCATGGCACTTTCAGAATTTGTCCAGAGCGGACTGTCCATGATCTTTCTTTTAAACCGCCGCTATATGCCATATTATAAATGGGCGTTTCGGGCCTCCAGAGAGCTTCCCGTTCTTTCTGACACGGCCGGAAAACTGGAAAGTCTGCTGACAGAAGGCGGAAACCGGGAAGGCTCCATGGAAATGATCGAAACCATCTGTGGCCAGATCATCGGGGAACTTAAGAGACAGAACTTAACAGGGGGAAGCTGGGACTATCTGGAGCCCCATGGACTGGAGTTGATGGAAAGGATTAAGGACGGTAAAATCCGCAATCTTCATCTGATGGAGGGGGTGTAGTAACAGCTCAGCCTTGTATCTTCTTGCCCGGGATTCATTGCCGGTATTTCATGAAAAAATACTTGCACTTGAAAATAAACTATGTTATACTTATTTAGCTGTTCTAAGGGACAGATGAGTATTGAAACGTGACTGTCAGTCATGTACCAAATAACAAAGAGGTGAAAATCATGAAACAGGGAATCCACCCAAATTACTATCAGGCCAAGGTCGTTTGCAACTGCGGTAATGAATTTGTAACTGGTTCTACTAAGAAAGACATTCACGTAGAAATCTGTTCCAAATGCCATTCATTCTATACCGGTCAGCAGAAGGCTGCTTCCGCTCGCGGACGTATTGAGATGTTCAACCGTAAGTATGGTATGAAAGCAGACAAATAAGGTTTGATTAAGCAAGGTTGAGCTTTTGGAGGATTCTGAAAACTCAACCTTTTTTCGATTACAGAAAATTTTGGAGGTTTAAAATTGAAATATTCCGGAATCGGGGGACAGGCAGTATTAGAAGGAATCATGATGAAAAACAGGGATGAATATGCCACTGCTGTCAGAAAGCCTGACGGAGAAATCGTGGTTCAGAAGGAAACCTATGTGAGTATGACAGAGAAAGTGAAGTTTTTTTCGCTTCCGTTTGTACGCGGAATTTTCAGCTTTGCAGATTCCATGATTCTGGGGATGAAAACGCTTACCTGGTCGGCCGGTTTTTTCGAGGATGATGACGGGGATGAGGAACCGGGAAAGATTGAAAAGTTTCTTATAGACAAGTTTGGAGAAAAGCTGGAAAATATTGTAATGACAGCCGTGATGATTTTCTCTGTGTTCATGGCCATCGGAATTTTTATGGTCCTTCCGCTTTTGATTGCCGGTGTATTCCGCCGGTTTATTGCATCGGAAACGGTGATGGCGTTTCTGGAGGGATGCATCCGGATTGGAATATTCATTGCCTATATTAAAGTGATATCCAGAATGGATGATATTAAACGAACTTTCATGTATCATGGTTCGGAGCATAAGTGCATCAACTGCCTGGAGCATGGACTGGTATTAAATGTGGAAAATGTGAAAAAAAGCTCCAAAGAGCATAAACGGTGCGGTACCAGTTTTCTTCTGATTGTAATGGTAATCAGTATTTTGTTTTTTATGGTGGTTCGCGTGGACACCATCTGGCTTCGGATTGCCAGCAGAATCATACTGATTCCGGTGATTGCGGGAGTGTCCTATGAGGTACTCCGCCTGGCAGGCAGGAGCAATTCCAAAATCATGGATCTCATAAGCCGTCCCGGTATGTGGATGCAGGCACTGACCACAAAGGAGCCGGATAATTCCATGATTGAGGTGGCCATTGCCGCCGTAGAGCAGGTGTTTGACTGGAAGGCATATCTGGAAGAGAATTTCCCGGAGACTTACCCCAAAGGGTATTTTGAAACACAGGAGAAAACGGCATGACCTGGGGAGAGCTGCTTTTACGTGGACAGGAGAAGCTGAAATCCGCAGGAATCCGGGAATACAGCCTGGATGGCTGGTATCTGTTTGAGCATGCATTCGGCATGAGCCGGGCAGACTATTTTTTGCGGTCCGGGGAGACGGCGGCAGCAGAGGAAAAAGTGCTTGAGAAGTTTCGGGACGAACTTTTAAGACGGGCAGGCAGAGAACCGCTTCAGCATATTCTGGGCACCCAGGAGTTTATGGGATTGGAGTTTTATGTAAACAGTGATGTGCTGATTCCAAGACAGGATACAGAGACGCTGGTGGAAACGGTGCTTGGCGCTCATAAAAATCAGGAGATTTCTCTTTTGGATGTATGTACCGGATCGGGGTGCATCGCCATAAGTCTGGCGGCTTTGGGGAAATATTCTCATGTGGAGGCGTCAGATATTTCCAATGCTGCTCTTATGACTGCAGAAAAGAATGCGGAGAAAATTCTTGGAGCCGGTGTGGTAAAGTTTCGTCGCAGCGATTTGTTTTCGGCGTTCGCGTCCGGGGAACGCTTTGATGTGATTGTCTCCAACCCGCCTTATATTCCGAGCAGGGTGATTGAGGGGCTGGAGCCGGAGGTACGAGATTTTGAACCGCGTCTGGCTCTGGACGGTTCAGAAGACGGGCTGCACTTTTACCGGAAACTGGCAGAGGAAAGCCAAAGATTTCTTAAGGAAAACGGGGCCGTTTATTTTGAAATCGGATATGACCAGGGGGAAGCAGTTAAACATCTGCTGTCTGGTCATGGGTTTAAGGATACAAAGGTAATAAAAGATCTTTCAGGCAGAGACCGGGTGGTCTGCGGGAAGTGGAATTCTGTATGGAAGGCCCCGACAGCCTGATGGAAAATAGCCCGGATGCTGAGGGAAAAACGGCTGGCCGGGATGTGAGAAGGAGGTTTCCCATGTTTGACCGTTTGGATGATATTGTAAAGCATTATGAGGAAATTATGCTTGAGTTAAATAATCCGTCTGTCACAGAAGACCAGAAAAGGTTTCGCAAGCTGATGAAGGAGCAGGCCGATCTGACTCCTCTGGTAAACACATATAAAGAATATACCAGGGCGAAGCAGGACGTAGAGGACAGTCTGGCGCTTCTGGAAGAGGAAAGTGACGAGGAGATGCGTGAGCTGGCAAAGGAAGAGCTTTCTGACGCCAGAAAGAAAATTGAGGACCTGGAACAGCAGCTTAAGATTCTTCTTCTTCCCAAAGACCCCAATGATGAGAAAAACGTTATTGTGGAAATTCGTGCAGGCGCAGGCGGTGAAGAGGCCGCTCTGTTTGCATCGGAATTATATCGGATGTATGTTCATTATGCAGAGCGCCAGCGCTGGAAGGTGGAATTAATTAACGTAAGTGAGAGCGGCATCGGCGGCATGAAAGAAGTGGAATTCATGATTACCGGACAGGGAGCCTACTCCAAGTTAAAATATGAGAGCGGCGTGCACCGGGTTCAGCGTGTTCCGGAGACCGAATCCGGCGGCCGTATTCATACTTCCACGGCAACGGTGGCTATTATGCCGGAGGCTGAAGAATTTGATGTTGTCATTGACGACAAGGATATCCGTATTGATGTTATGCGCGCGTCCGGAAACGGAGGCCAGTGTGTAAATACCACGGACTCTGCCGTTCGTCTGACCCATATTCCCACAGGAATCGTTATTTATAGCCAGACGGAGAAGTCTCAGCTTCAGAACAAGGAAAAGGCCTTCCGCCTTCTGCGTTCCAAGCTGTATGACATGGAACTGGAACGCCGTCAGAATGAGGAGGCGGAGGCCCGCCGCAGCCAGATTGGTACCGGAGACCGTTCTGAGAAGATACGTACTTACAACTTCCCCCAGGGGCGTGTGACGGAACACAGAATCAAACTGACGTTATATAAGATAGATGCCGTTATGGATGGAGATCTTCAGGAGCTAATAGACAGCCTGATTGCGGCCGACCAGGCGATGCGCTTGAGCAGGTTAAATGAGACGGCTTAAAAACCTTGATTTTATGCAGGTTTTCGGGCTTTTGGGGGCCTGACGGAAATGAATAAATGGATGAAAAATCGGCTTGTTTTTCGCAAAAATGAGCCGGTTTTTTCTTTTTATCCGGTTTTAGCTGATCTCACAGCACCGATTTACCCCCATAGATGTATGTACAGCCAGTGTTTGACAAATTTCGGTTGCGTAGATGTATGGATAGCAAGTATAATAATGAATAGCATTATTATTGACTAAAATGACGACATTAGTTGTCTGCCCTGGGGGGGGGATTTTATATTATAATGGCAAAAATCTTTCGATACGGCAGCAGGAGGAAGTGTGTTTGACGCTATTTTAAAAAGAGATGGATTGTCCATAAAATTATTTGAGGAATTGTCATATCCGTCTGGTTTGGGTATCAGACTGAAAAAGAATATCCATTATTTTGACAGGAATCTTATGTTTGACGAGTTAGTGAAGGTTCATGGCTGGTACGCAGGCAATGAGTTGCTTCATGGACTTACCATTGATTATCGTATTAAAAGTATCCAGTCAGCAATGTTAAAATATGAAAGGTATTACCCGGATCATCAGGCGGCAAAAGTTTTTAATGATATGCTGGGTTTCCGTACTCTTTGTGATAATTATGAGGATGTATTGCAGATAGCTGGATATGATAATATCCGAGTGGCAGATATGTCTAACGGAAAAGCAAAGGATGACGGTTATCGGGGGGTACATGTATATTTCCAGTTGAGCAGCTATCATTACCCAATTGAAATTCAGTATAATAATTACTATGACCGGCAGCTTAATAACTGGCTGCATAAGTATGTGTATAAGAGGAAATATAAGAATCAGGTTGGGTATCGCTTGCGCCAGGAATATGAACATGGTAAGATAAAGAACGAGAGTGCGTTTAGGGAGGTGCTTGGGTATGTGTTATCTGATTGCGAAGAAGTTTGGTGACCTGGGGTGTGTGGCTCTGCAAACAGAACATGGGCCGCATCTGGTGGATTTTGAAACAAGACTTATGGAATCTGTAGGATACGATAAGATTCAGCTTGTAGTGATCAGTCGGCCATCGGCATATGGTGAGTATGAACCATACAGCTTTGTAGATACGGAACAGGAATTTGAGGCTGCGGTGAGAAATATGTAAGCGGCAGAGAATATTTGTCGGTCTGTGTTTGTGTTTTGGTATAGCTGTATATGTGCATAGCCTCAATTTTCGGATGTATATGTGTATCGCATTGCCAAAAAAGAGGTATATGTGCATGACCTGAAAGTAAGAGGCACTTGTGTACCACAGCCGACCAGGCAGCCAAACTGGCCAGGATGAATGAGGGAATTTAAATAAGAGGCCAGCCAGAGCCGGGTATTTTCGGATTCTGGCTGGCCTTTTACATCCTGAAGACGGGCAGGGCAGTCGGAGCAAAGCACGGCCGCCTGTCAGGAGGCGGAAACGGAGAGGGACTTTTTTGTCATGGATGCGGCAATAAGCTGAAAGGCAGCCGAGAGGGCAGCCAGATAGAACACGTACTGGACACCCAGAGATTCCCATATAAGACCCATGATGGGTGAGGCTATGATGGCCATGATATGGTCAACGCTGAGTCCCACTGACAGAGTCCTGGTGACTTCACTTTTGTCAAGGGCGATGGAGCGCATCATAAAGGAATGAACCATATTGAACTGTTCAAACAGAATACAGAGTATGTAGGCTCCAAATACAAGGAATGTCTGGGGGCCGCTTTTTGAGAGTGTGCCATCGGCAAGCATTCCGGAAAGAAGCCCCATGGCTGAGAAGGCGACGGCGATGTATCCGGCTTCTATGCACAGCATTTTTCTGGTTCCCAGCCGGTCCAGCATACGTCCGATTGCAGGGGCCACAAGGGTCCCCATAAAGTGGGTTGCAATGGTGAGAAGAGCCACAGTATCGGCGCCCTGTTCCAGAAGTTTTATTATAACCCAGGGTGCAAAAATGATACGGATTCGTTTTTGACAGCCGTAGGCCAGTGTCAGCACATAATAAGGAAGATATCGTTTCCGGAAAAGGAGGCGGTGATTTTTCACGGTCTCTTCTGTCTTCGTAATACGAAGAAACAGGAATAGAAGAAGAAGCGCCAGAGCTAAAAAGCCGGAGGCCAGAATAAATGGAAGGATTTTTTTGCTCTGGAAAGTAAAAATGCCAGTGCGGAATCCCACAAATACAAGACAGGCTGCGATCATGGAGCCCATGGTGGTTACCCCTTTAAATTTTCCAAGGGTGGCGCCTTCTTTTCCCGTACTTGCCAGAGACATGGAGATGGAATCGTTTAAGGGCATGAACAGGTGACTGCCGAGGGAATGGATGAACAGGAAAACAAGCATTACACCATAGGATGGAGAAAAAAATCCCAGGACCACCAGGCCGATGAGGGAAAGAATCTGGGATACAATGGTCATGCGGACAGTTCCAAGGAACCCCAGTGCGGCGACTACCACCATGCAGAGAACACCGGGACTTTCCCGGGGCACTTCGATGAAACCGCGCTGAACGGAATTAATGTGGAATACTTCGTTGAAATAATTGGAAAAAATACCATCCCCCAGGCCATTTGCCAGGGCGATGCAGACCAGAATGCAGGCAAATATTTTTTCCGCCTGCTGTTTGGATGATGTGTTCATGGTGATCTTCCTTTGCGTTTTTTGTGGCCTGCCTGATGCAGGACCCAAAGTACATTTTACTGAAATGCATAAAAATAATCAATAGATAAAATTTTTAACGAACTGCTACTATGTGGTTGAACTGTAACTATATGCAGGTAACAGTCAGGAGAAAGAATGGGAATAGAACTGGATTTTTATGAGAAAATAGGAATTGTATGCAGGCGGATTCCTGCCGGAAAAGTGGCCACTTATGGGCAGATCGCACTTTTATGCGGGAAGCCCAAAAACTCCAGGCAGGTGGGATATGGGCTTAAAAAGGGGCTGGCTGGCAGGGATGTGCCGGCATTCCGGGTGGTGAATGCAAAGGGAATCTTAACCGGGGCCCCTCATTTTGACACCTTTGATCTGCAAAAGATTCTCCTGACGGAGGACGGAGTAGAAGTTATCTGGACGCCGGAAGGCTTCCGGGTGGATTTAAAACGATTTGGCTGGAAAAATACCATGGAAGAAGCTCTGGCCATAGAGGAGGAATTTAAACGCGCTGCTGCGTTTTTGTATGGCCGGCGTACAGACCTGTCTAAGCTGTAACAGGTTTTCCCCGCCCCACAAACCCGTCCGATATCCGTGAATTCGCTCATGCAAGCATGGCTCATTCACGGCTGCCG
>CANRXD010000024.1 GCA_947643685.1 uncultured Clostridium sp.
GGTCGGTGTATATTATCGGCAGGAGTGGCCCTCGCCATCATGATTCTGCCCTTTATTGAGGTGCGGGCGGAAAAGGCCTTCCGTGAGGTCCCGGCCCACATGATCCAGTCCTCCTATGCCCTGGGCTGCTCCAGGTTCTATACCATTACGCGGATAATCCTTCCGGCCTGCCGGGGGGAACTGGTGTCGGGGATTATCCTGGGCGGCTGCTATGCCATGGGAGCCACTGCACCCATGATTTTTACAGGAGCCGTGGCCTACGCGGCGGTTCCCAAAAGCCTTTTATCTCCGGCCATGGCGCTGCCCCTGCATTTATACCTGCTTCTGGCCCAGGGGGCCACGTCCATGGATACGGCATATGGAACAGCTTTTGTGATGATGGCCATTATCTTAATCAGCAACATGTTGGCCACAATTTACGCAAGAAGGAGTCAGAAAAAATGGAAGAGATCATGACGCTTAAACATACCAGCGTTTCCTATGACGGAAAGCCAGTGTTAAAAGATGTGTCCATGGCAATCCGCAAAAACCGGATTACGGCGGTTATGGGTCCGTCGGGATGCGGGAAAACCACTCTGCTCCGGTCTTTAAACGGCCTTCTGTGGGAAGAACCAGGGGCACAGGTGACCGGCGAGGTGCTGCTTTACGGAAAAGACATAAAGGCGCTGTCCACGGAGGAGCTGAGACGGCAGGTGGGACTGGTGTTCCAGACCCCGTCGCCGTTCCCCTTTTCTATCTATAAAAATATGTCTTATGCACTTAAATATTACGGGGTGCGTGATAAAAATAAGATGGACCGCATTGTGGAGGAAAAGCTCCGGATGGCAGGGCTTTATGAGGAAGTGAAGGATGAGCTCGGAAAAAGTGCCCTGAAGCTTTCCGGCGGACAGAAGCAGAGGCTGTGCATTGCAAGGGCTCTGACGGTGGAGCCGGAAGTTCTTTTGCTGGACGAGCCCTGTTCGGCGTTAGATGTGCGGTCCTCGGCAGTCATTGAAGAAATGCTTGCAAAGCTTAAAGAAACCTATACCATCGTGATCGTCACCCACAACATTGCCCAGGCGAAGCGGATTGCTGATGATGCCGCTTTTGTGTTTGAGGGCCGTCTTGTGGAATACGGAGAAGCGCGGGAATTATTTGAACACCCGCAGGAGGAAGAGACGAAATCATTTCTGGAGGGAATTTACGGGTAGATTATAACCCGATGCCGGTATTACTGTCTGAACCGCAGGAATGGAAACAGAGTAACAGGAGAGGGCAAATCCGCGGCCGGCAGAAAAGAAAAACACCCCTGCCGCAAAAAGCAGGGGCGCTGGAATTTAGTTGGCGTTGCTGTTCCAGAGAATATCGCGGCCAATGGTCTGATAGAATAATTCCTTGACGCGGGCCGGCTCAGAGGTCTGACCCAGAATCCACATGAGTTTGGTAACGGTGGCTTCCAGGGTCATATCATAGGATTCAATGAGGCCAAAGGCATTCTTGATTTTCTGCCCCACCTCATAGACAGACATGTTGCTGCCTTCCTGGGTTACCTGAGTGGTCATAACGACGATTTTCCCCATGGAAATCCATTTTTCAATGGAGCTGTAAAAGTCATCGGATTCATAGGAAGGGAGACCGCCCACACCGAAGGACTCGATGACCACGGCATCATAATGTTCCGCCATGTAATCCAGAATGGTGGAATCCATGGACGGGATGAGCTTAAGAAGCGCTACTTTGCTGTTTAAATCATGGTAGAAACGCACATTTTCCCGGTCCTGCCATTTATCGTCGATATAAAACAGAATATGGTCTTCCTGAATCACGGCCAGATACGGGAAGTTAATGCTGGAAAAGGCATTATAGCTCTTGGTGCGCTCCTTTTTCCCCCGGGTTCCCGCGATTACCTTTCCGTCAAACACGATGTTGACGCCATGGGCCCGTTCGCAGGAGGCAAAGCGGAGGCTGTCTAAAAGATTGGTTCTGGCATCGGTAACGTCCAGGTCGATGGGTTTCTGGGCTCCGGTGATGACAATAGGTTTTTTGGAATGCTGGACCATATAGGACATGGCGGCTGCCGTATAGGCCATGGTATCTGTTCCGTGGCAGATGACAAAGCCATCGTAATTGTCATAATTTTCTTCCAGAAGTTTGGAAAGAAGCTGCCAGTGCCTGGGATGAATGTTGGTGCTGTCAATATTCAGAACCTGCTTCGCGTCCACTTCGCAGAAGGAGCGTGCAGCAGGCACATAGGACAGAAGCTCGTCCCCTGTAAGAAGCGGGGTCAGTCCGGAATCCCCATGCTTGCAGGCGATGGTGCCGCCAGTTCCGAGAAGAAGAATGTGTTTCATAAATGATAATCCCCTTTCATTTGTTGATATGCCCCAAATCTGTAAGCAGTATATCAAAAAAGAATCGCAGATTCAACAAAAATCTATGGAAAAATGGTGATGCCTGCATCAGCAGGTATCTTTGTTTAGAAAGAAGGTGAATTTTATGACTCAGATCCCAAAGGATCCGGTGATGCTTTTAAGTTATATCAATACCCAGCTCCGGGATTTTTATCCATCCATGAACGAACTGTGCAGGGCACTGTCTGTTTCAAAGGAAGAAATCGACAGGACTCTGGCATCCATTGATTACCAGTATGAAGAAGAGCGGAATCAATATGTATAAGCTCTGAATTTTTCCATGCATATCCCACGTTCCATTCTGCCAGACTATCCACATGGAAAAATTAGAAAAGCAGTTTGAATTTTGGAAAAATTTCATAAAGTGCGGGGTGGCCGGATGGTGTATGGAGATCATTTTCACGTCGGCGGAGTCCATTGCCGTGGGGGATATGAGGCTCATTGGCCGGACTTCCCTTCTTATGTTTCCCATTTATGGTCTGGGTGCTCTTTTAGGCCCCATCTGCCGGCAGCTGGATATGTGGATCGGAGATGCGGAAAGGCTTGGACGGAAGGATAAAGTGTGGCGCCATGGAACCAACAGCATGGTGCTTATCTTTCTGGCGGAATATCTGTCCGGCACTTTTTTAAAACTTTACGGAATCTGTCCCTGGGACTATTCCGGCCGTTTTTTCAGTGTGGATGGCCTTATACGCCTGGATTTTGCCCCATTCTGGTTTGGGGCCGGACTTTTTTTTGAAGAAATCACGGGGCAGAAAAGAAAGTAGAAGCAGTTGCATTTGCCGGCGGATTTTTATATAATGATGATACATCGGAAAAACAGCCCGGCAAAACGTATGGTTGTTTAAAGCGGGTGGATTTTATTAAAAAAGAAAAAGGTGAATGCAATGATTCGTTTTTTAGTGGTGGCCGTTCTTCTGATCGGTTTTCTTGTGTTTGGTTTTCCGCTTCTTGCGGCCCAGAATTCCCTGGGGAAAAAGGATCCCCATGGCAGAGATGTGGAAAGCTTAAAAATTGTTCAGTATATGTTCGGGCTGATTTTAAAGGCGGCAGGTATTACGGTTACGGTGAAGGGAAGGGAAAACATTCCCGAGGACCAGGCCGTACTCTACGTGGGAAACCACAGAAGCTATTTTGATATTCTGGTGGGATATACCACAGTGCCGGGCCTTATGGGATTTGTGGCCAAAAAGGAAATGTTAAAGATTCCGCTTCTCCGGTCGTGGATGATAAATGTCAACTGCCTGTTTCTGGACAGGGAGAATCTGAAAGAGGGGTTAAAGACCATTCTCCAGGGAATTGAAAAGGTCAGAAGCGGAGTGTCCATCTGGATTTTCCCGGAGGGAACAAGAAATAAAAGCGAGGATGTGAGGGAGCTTCTTCCATTTAAAGAGGGAAGTCTTAAAATTGCCGAGAAGTCCGGCTGCCCGGTAATTCCAGTGGCCATGGTGGGGACTGCGGAAGCTTTTGAAAAGCACTTTCCCATGATCCGTCCTTCCCATGTGACGGTGTATTATGGAAAGCCCTTCTATATTAAAGAGCTGGAGCCGGCAGAGAAAAAACGGGCCGGAGCCTATACAAGAGAAAAAATACGGGAAATGCTTTGTGAAATACAGGAAGAAACGGCAGGAGAAATAAGATGAAACATCTGGACTTGATGGAATGCAGGAACAAACTGGATCAGATTGACAGAGAAATTGTACGGTTATTTGAGGAACGGATGACGGTCTGCGGTGATGTGGCCCAATATAAAATCGAAACGGGAAAGGCCGTTTACGATGCCGGGAGGGAAAAACAGAAAATTGCAGCCGTAAGAGAGCTGGCCGGCAGCGAATTTAATAAGCAGGCGGTGCAGGAAATTTTTTCCCAGCTCATGACCATCAGCCGAAAGTTCCAGTATGGATGCCTGGCGGCCTGCCAGAAGACCTTTTCCACCGGATTTACGGAGGTGGAGTCTTTAAAGAAAGAAAACGTCTGCGTTGTGTTTCAGGGAGTGGAAGGCGCGTACAGCCATGCCGCCACAAAAATGTTTTTCGGAGACGGCGTAAACGCTTATCATGTGCCGGAGTTTGAGGATACCATGAAGGAGGTGGAGGAGGGCCGGGCCGATTACGGTGTGCTCCCCATTGAGAATTCCACGGCCGGATTTGTGAGCAACAGTTACGACCTTCTGGCGAAGTACGGCAATTACATAGTGGGAGAAATTTATGTGCCTGTGGATCATGTGCTTCTTGGCCTTTCGGAGGCCTCTCTTTCTGACATTAAAACCATCTACTCCCATCCGCAGGGGCTGATGCAGTGCTCAAAATTTTTAAATTCCAATAAAGACTGGAAACAGGTGGGGGCCTTAAACACCGCTGCCGCGGCAAAAAAGATTATGGAAGAAAAAGATAAAACCCAGGCGGCCGTTGCCAGCCGGGCCGCGGGAGAACTCTATGGATTAAAGGAACTGGCCCGGGAAATAAATGATGAAAAGGGAAATACCACAAGATTTATCATTCTGGCAAAAAATCCGGAATATGAGACAAAAGCTTCCAAAATCAGCCTGATTTTTGAGGTACCCCATGTGAGCGGTTCGCTTTATAACATCCTTGGAAATTTTATTTTCAACGGGGTGAACATGAATATGATCGAGTCCAGACCGATTCCGGGAAAGCCTTTTGAATACCGTTTTTTTGTGGATATTGAAGGTAATTTAAGCGATGCATCCATAAAAAATGCCCTGACGGGAATCCAGGCAGAGGCCTCTTTCATGAAAATTCTGGGAAACTACTGATGATCGTACACTGTGCAGGATGGGGGGAATCCTTGTGGCATCTCATGTATTTGCTGCTATTGATGTGGGCTCCTTTGAGCTGGAGCTGGGAATCTATGAGATTTCCGGAAAAAATAAAATCAGAAATCTGGATCATGTGCGCCATGTGATGGCTCTGGGACGAGACACCTACCACCGTGGAAAAATCAGCTATGAGCAGGTGGAGGAACTCTGTGAGGTTCTGGGAGATTTTTCCAGAATCATGAAGAGCTATAAGGCGGCGGACTACCGGGCCTATGGCACAAGCGCCATGCGCGAGGCCAGAAACAGTCAGATTGTTCTGGACCAGGTCCGTGTGAGAACCGGTATTGAAATCCAGATCATCAGCAATTCTGAACAACGGTTTTTAAACTACAAGGCCATTGCCGCCCTGGATGAGGATTTCGATAAAAATATCCGGCAGGGCACCGCCATCGTGGACGTGGGATTTGGCAGTATGCAGATCTCTCTGTTTGATGAAAAACTTCTGATTTCAACGGAAAACCTTCCTCTGGGAGCTTTAAGAATCCTTGGGGCCTTAAGTGATGTGAATACCACTGTGGACCGGACCAGGGAACTGATCGACGGCATGGCGGAAAATGAGCTTTCCAATTATAAGAAAATGTATCTGGCGGACCGTACCGTACACCATATCATCGGAATCGGGGAAAATATCCTTTATCTGTTCCGGCATGAGGATAACGGAAAGCCCCTGGAGCGGGTTTCCAGGGAACGGTTTAATCTCTTTTATGACCAGCTTTTCCGGCTCAGCGAGGATGAGCGGGAAGAAAAATTCGGAGTCAGCGCCGAATATGCCGCTCTGCTTCTTCCCTGTGCCGTTATCTATAAAAAGTTCATGGAAATCACAGGGGCGGAATCTCTGTGGATTCCGGGAATCCGCTTTTGTGATGGAATCGCCGCCGAATATGCGGCGGACCACAAGCTGGTAAAATTCAAGCATGATTTCAACAACGATATTATCAGCACCTCCAGAAACATGGCCAGGCGGTACCGCTGCCAGAGTCCCCATTCGGAGATGGTGGAGGTCTTTGTGCTTCAGATTTTCGATACCATGAAGCGGTATCATGGAATGGGAGAGCGGGAGCGTCTGCTTTTGCAGATCGCCGTCATTATTCATGCCTGCGGAAAATTTATCAGCGTCAGAAACGCCAACGAATGTGCCTACAATATTATCATGTCCACGGAGATCATCGGAATTTCCCATCTGGAAAGGGAGATTATCGCCAATGTGGTGCGCTATAATATCCGGGATTTCGATTATAATAAAGTTCATATGGAAACAGAACTGGATTCTGTGTCCAGCGGCTTTGCAAGTCACAGGGATGTGACCATTGTAATAGCGAAGCTTACAGCAATTCTCCGGCTGGCCAACTCCATGGACCGGGGGCATAAGCAGAAACTTAAGGGCTGTCGGATGTCCGTGAAAGATAAAAATTTTGTAGTGACCACAGATTATCATGGAGATATTACACTGGAAACCGTTTCCTTTGGGCAGAAGGCGGCATTTTTTGAAGAAATTTTCGGACTTCGGCCCATACTCAGGCAGAAAAGGAGCGATTAAATATGGCAGAGAAAGAAACCAGGTATATCGATCCGAAAAATTATGTAAATCGGGAGCTGAGCTGGCTGGAATTTGACTACCGGGTTTTGGGGGAGGCCAGAGATAAGACCACTCCGCTGTTTGACCGGCTGAAATTTTTAAGTATTACATCCTCCAACCTGGACGAATTTTTCATGGTCCGGGTGGCATCCTTAAAAGATATGGTCCATGCGAAATACTCCAAGCCGGATATTGCAGGTCTCACACCGCCGGAACAGCTGGAAAGAATCAGCAAAAAGACCCATGAGCTGGTGGCGCAGCAGTATATGACCTATAACCGTTCCCTGCTTCCGGCTTTGAAGAATAACGGGCTGAATGTGATTGTGAGCCATGAAGAACTGACCCCGCTCCAGGGAGAGTATGTGGACCGGTACTTTATGGAAGAGGTATATCCGGTCCTGACTCCCATGGCCGTGGACTCCTCCAGGCCATTTCCGTTAGTGAGGAATCAGTCTTTAAATATTGCCGCTCTTCTTAAGAAAAAGTCAGGTGATGATGAACTGGAATTTGCCCTGGTGCAGGTTCCAAGCGTGCTTCCACGGATTGTGATGCTTCCGGTCACAGTGAATGAAAAAGGGAATGAGATGCGTCATGTGATTCTTCTGGAGGAAATTATTGAGAGAAATATGAAGCAGCTTTTTCTTAATTATAATATCGTCACCTTTCATCCCTTCCGTATTATGAGAAACGCCGATTTCTCCCTGGATGAGGAAGAAGCGGTAGATCTCCTGGAAGAAATTGAAAAGCAGTTAAAAAAGAGACAGTGGGGCGAAGTGATCCGGCTGGAAATCGAGGAAAAAGCTGATAAACGGCTTCTTAAAATATTAAAAAAAGAGCTGGAGGTCAATGAGGAAGATATTTATGAGATTCCCGGAGCTCTGGATCTGACTTTTTTAATGAAAATGTACGGTCTTTCCGGTTATGAACATTTGAAGGCGCCCAAATACACGCCGCAGCCGGTTCCGGCACTGATGAATGAGGATGATATTTTTACCAATATCAGAAAGGGAGACGTCCTCTTAATGCATCCTTACGAGACCTTTGACCCGGTGGTGGAGTTTGTCCGCTTATCGGCTGTGGATCCGGATGTACTGGCGATCAAGCAGACTCTTTACAGAGTCAGTGGAAATTCCCCCATTGTGGCGGCTCTGGCAGAGGCGGCCGACAATGGAAAACAGGTTTCTGTTCTGGTGGAATTAAAGGCCAGATTTGACGAGGAAAACAACATTCTCTGGGCCAAAAAGCTGGAAAAGGCCGGCTGCCACGTAATTTACGGTCTGGTGGGACTGAAGACTCACTCGAAGATTACCTTGGTAGTACGGCGGGAAGAGGACGGAATACGCCGCTATGTCCACCTGGGAACAGGAAACTATAATGATTCCACCGCAAAGCTTTATACGGACTGCGGCATCATGACCTGTCATCCGCTAATCGGCGAGGACGCCACTGCCGTGTTCAATATGCTGTCCGGATATTCGGAGCCCTTAAGCTGGCATATGCTGGCTGTGGCGCCTTTGTGGCTTCGCGGAAAATTCTTAAAGCTTATTGAACGGGAGACCAGACATGCCAGGTCCGGAAAACATGCCTCCATTATTGCCAAGATGAATTCCCTGTGCGACAAGGATATTATCGCGGCTCTTTATGAAGCGTCCTCGGCCGGGGTGGAAATTAAGCTGGTGGTCCGCGGCATCTGCTGCTTAAAGGCCGGGATTCCGGGACTTTCGGAAAATATCGAGGTCCGCTCCATTGTGGGAGAATTTCTGGAACATGCCAGAATTTTTATCTTTGAGAACGATGGCAGTGAGGAAATCTACATGGGAAGCGCCGACTGGATGCCAAGAAACTTAGACCGCCGTGTGGAGATCATGTTCCCGGTTTTAAGAGAGGAGCCAAGGGCCAGAATCCGCCATTACATGGAACTGGAGCTGGAAGATAATGTAAAGGCCCATGTGCTGATGCCGGATGGAACTTATGAAAAACCGGACCGGAGAGGAAAACTTCCTGTGAATTCCCAGAAGTCCCTCTGTGAACTGGCTGTGGCATCCGTCAGGGCGGAGCAGAAAAAGACGGGGAGCGAGGAAATCTCAAGAGTCTTCATTCCTGTGGAAAGCCAGAATGAAATATAAGAGACAAAGGCCGCCTGCGTTTTTTCGCGGGCGGCCTTTACAGTACTTTCCACTTCGTTTTTAGAAAAAAGTAAGGAAAAATTCATTGAAATATGATATGATGGTAACAAGACTGGGAAATTTTAAGCATAAGAAATTAGGAGGTTGTTCATGGATCAGATCAATATTCTTGTGGTAGACGATGAGAAAGAGATTGCTGACCTGGTGGAGATCTACCTGGTCAGTGATGGTTATAAAGTTTTCAAAGCAAATAATGCGGCAGATGGACTGGATATTCTTGAAAAAGAAGAAATCCATCTGGTGCTTTTAGATATTATGATGCCCGGGATGGACGGGCTGGAAATGTGCCGGAAAATCCGGGAAACCAATAATATTCCCATTATCATGCTGAGCGCCAAGTCCACAGATCTGGATAAGATTCTGGGCCTGGGAACAGGAGCGGATGATTATGTGGTGAAGCCCTTTAATCCTCTTGAGCTCACCGCCCGGGTGAAATCCCAGCTACGCCGTTACACACAGCTAAATCCCAACAGCAACACAGGCCAGACTTCTAAAAATGAAATCAATATCCGCGGCCTGTCGGTCAATAAAGATAACCATAAGGTGGTAGTATACGGGGAGGAGATCAAGCTTACTCCCATCGAATTCGATATTTTATATCTGCTGGCATCAAATCCGGGCCGGGTGTTCAGCACCGATGAGATTTTTGAGAAGGTATGGAACGAAAAGGTTTATGAAGCCAATAATACCGTTATGGTACATATCCGCCGCCTTCGCGGAAAGATGAAGGAGGACACCAGGCAGAATAAGATTATAACCACAGTCTGGGGGGTAGGATATAAAATTGAAAAATGACGGAAGCAGACGCTTCTATGGTCAGGTAATCGTCAATATCCTGTACAGTACACTGATTGCCTGCCTGGTGGAAGTGTTTCTGATTACTAATGTGGATATGCTGGTCGATTATATGGAGAAGACCAGGGAGGAGCTGAATCCGTTTCTGCGGATATTCAGGATGGGAACCGTCACCACGATTTTATACGTAATTCTGGGGATTGGGATTTTTTCCTTCACCTTCCTGCTGCTTCAGAGAAAGTCTTTGCGGTACATAGGAAAGATTGCAACGGCGATCCAGAATATTTCTGAAGGAGACTTAAATACTCAGGTGGAAGTCATGGGGGACGATGAGTTTTCCATGATGGCGTCCAATTTAAACCGGATGGAGGCCGATATCCGGGAGCTGATGGATAAGGAAAGGGAGTCGGAACGGACAAAAAATGAGCTGATTACCAATGTTGCTCATGATTTAAGAACGCCCCTGACTTCCATTATCGGTTATCTGGAGCTGCTTTCCAAAGGAGTTCCCATGGGACCGGAGATGCAGCAGAAATACATTGATATTGCCTATACGAAGGCCAAACGCCTGGAAAAACTTATTGAGGATCTGTTTGGATTCACCAAGATGAATTATGGGAAAATTTCCATGAATGTGGGAAAGGTGGATATTGTAAAGCTTTTGGGACAGCTTCTGGAGGAGTTTTACCCAAGCTTTGCTGATAAGGATCTGGCCTATGAGCTGACCAGTAATGTGCCTGCCCTGGTCATAGCGGCTGATGGAAATCTTCTTGCCAGACTGTTTGACAACCTCATAAATAACGCCATCAAATATGGCGCTGAGGGAAAAAAAATTCTGGTGAAAATCCATGCAGAAGAGGAGATTGTGACAGTTTCCGTGGTCAATTACGGATATGTGATTCCGGAAGATGAGCTTCCGCTTATTTTCAATAAATTTTACCGCGTGGAGCAGTCCAGGTCCTCCACTACCGGAGGAACCG
>CANRXD010000025.1 GCA_947643685.1 uncultured Clostridium sp.
TTCGATTCATGGTGCAGTTATCAGTTCAGATACTGTTCCGTGAATAATTCAGGTTCCATTATCAATATTATATTCTTCAATAAACTTCGGGATAGAACCGCTTTTCCTTACTCTGTTTAACACGTCCAGGTGATTGTAATGACCATTGGGCCGGGACTTCTGGGTATAAATATCCTGTCCCAACGCAGTATGGAGCAATGCCCCCTCCAAATCATGGGTTGCCAGAGCATTTCCAGCCATCAGACCATGGGCATATCCGTTCTCAATCAGGGCCTGCATGGCATTTCGTGCATCACAGTCAAAGGAAAATGCAGGTCCCATAACCCATACAATATTTCCATGCTCCTTCTCATACTTCAAAAGTTCAATCAGGGTATCATAATCACGGGCGTATGAAGTCTCACGGCTTCTTCCCTGGCGGAAAACAAACTTATCTCCTGGCTGGTCTTTTTCATCTATAAATCCCGTGCTGTGTACATAAATTCCTTCTTCGGCGCCCTCACTCCGGCCCAAAATGACCTTATCTCCCCTTTTAAGATTCCGGTTTTCAACAACTTCCAGATGGCCGTCATCACAGATTACCACACTGGAATCCATGCGGCTTTCTTTCGCAAGCACCCATGTCCCATTCAATTTGAAATATTCCGGATACATGGACGTACTATGGAAATACTCCGGAGCAACTCCATCCTTCTCCACGGTTCCCCATTCCGCATCGGGGGCATCAACAAATTTTTGAAGTGTAAAATCCGGATGATGATATTCTGGTATCTGAAATGCCATAGTGACTCCTCCTTCTCCATTTGGCAACACATATCCCGTAATACCAGAATTATACCTTAATTTTCTTTAAAAAACCACCCCTTTCCGGCAATTTATGTAACAGTTCAGCCGCAGGCTTCTTGTCAGCGGTACGCGGGCAAGAAGATGCAAGGCTGAACTGTTACCAATTTGTCATTACCGCCTACTGAAACCTGAATTTTCTCGCAGCAATTTCCACCTCGCTTCCCACGAACAGGTCACAGGTTGCATTGGCCTCCAAAAGTTTCCCATCTACCCGTGTACCATTTGTAGAATTCAGGTCAGTTATGGAGTATCCCTGTGCAGTTTCTTCTATTTTTATATGAAGCCTGCTGATTCCCGGTTCATTCAGGCAAAAATCCACAATCCCCTTACTCTTTCCAATCAGAAACGGAAAATACCCAATGGGAATCTCCATTTCTCCATTGATTGAAACCAGCCTGCGGCTTACTGAATCTATGGGACGCGCCGTTAAAAGCATTGTCTGCATCTCTTCTTCAAAGTCTTCCCCCTGTTCCTTTTCGCCCACAATCCGCGGGGGCTGGGGAAGCTGGTATTCCCGGGGTTCCTGATCTTTTTCATCCTGAAAACAGACCTCCCATACAGCTTCCTCTATTTCTTCCTTTCCCCTGCTGTTTAAAGGCTTTCTTTCTTTTTCAAACAGCAGTCTGGCGAATGCTCCAAGAAACAGCTCCAGGGCTCCCAGAATCCATTTATACCGGAGCATCTCTTCAAACCCCAAAAGCGCAAACGCCATTGCAGGAAGTACGGCCATTCCCAGCACTGAAAGCATCCAACAATATCTGCCGGATGCCTCCTGTTCCATCTCTTCTTTGGGTTTTTCCAATTCAGGAAACAGCTCCTCTTCTTTTTTTGATATCTGTTCTCTTTTTGATATCTGTTCTTTTCTTGATATCTGTTCTTTTTCTGGTGCTCGCTCTGTTTGTTGCCTGATCCCGTTTTTTTGCTGAAAAAATACGTCGCTTTCTGCTTCTTTTTTTACGGTCTCCCGTTCTGACCTTTGCAGACACTTCTCAATATCCTCTATCCCGAAGTTTTCTTTTCTGCACTCCTTAAATATGGAAAATGCCAATATCACCGCACTGCCGTCCTCATGGTTTACATGGTCAAGAAGATATTGGGAAAAATCCCGCAGGGTATTGGGAAAATCATCCTTTTTTCCCGGCAGCAGACAAAAAAAGCATTTGAATGTATCTGGTTCCACATAAATGTATTCAGGTTCCAAAATCACCTGACTTTCGTCCAGAAGAAACCGTTCCATCTGGCGCAAAGAAAAAACCAGATCCGAAATCAGATGTTTCAATTCATCGCCCGCTAAATTTCGGTATTCCAGGATCCTTTCTAATGGCTGTTTTGAGGTTATATCATAATAATACCGTACATCTCCGTTTATTTTTTTCTCTTGAAATGGGAGAAATCCGGGAATCGGATTTTCTGAAAGCATGCGAATTGCGTACCCGGCTTCCTGCTTTCCTTCTGGCATTGTAACCATATAATTACGGTTCATCTCCCGCTTAAATTCCACTTTAATTTCCATTCTGATCGTACCCCATTTCAAGCAGAGCTTCTGTTCTCCGCAAAAATGCTGCTGGCTGAAAAAGCTTTCTTTCCATATGTAATGCCCATTTTCCGGCTTCCGCTTTTCCCTCTATTGCTCTTTCATTTATCCGCAAATCCAGATCATAATTTCCCAGCCAAAGCCTTGGGCTTCCAAGCTTTTCTCCGTCCTGTTCATATTGTTTTAAGTTCCCCGACCTGTCTTTACTGTATCGCGCTTTCTCTATCGTTTCCTCCAGAATCATACTTCCGGTTACCGTGTCATGGAGTATATATGCCTCCTTAATAAGCACGCCTATGGTCAAAAACGCAATTCCCAGTACCATTGCGGCCTCCACTGTAAAACTGGCCTGATATCTTTTCTTCTCTAATTCAATACCAGCCACAGCCCCATTGGAAGCAGATATGGCAGAAACGGCAATGTTTTTCTTCTTATGCTTCCAGACCTTGCCAAAATCGCAACAGACCATGCCAAACTGTACATGCTGCAAAACAGTATTCCGGACAACATCAAAAGCAAATTTTCTTTCAGCTCCCAAAAGAGTCCTGACACTACAAAAAACCATCCATCTCCCTCCCCGATTCCGCCACCTGTCAGGCGACTGAACCCTAACAGCAGAATACCAGGTATCACAGATATAAAAACATTCCACCAGTCCCGGCCAGTTCCGGCACTCACAATAAGTCCCAGCCCTCCAGCCAGCAAAAGAAACGTTTTCCCGATTCCCCGAAACCGGATATCCTGCCAGACGGCACCGATTAAAACAAAAAAATATAAACTTGTTTTTAAAAGTTCCCACCATTGAACCATGCGTAATTCCTCCTGTTGCTTCATAGAGTACTCTCATAATCTTATCTGTACCGGGGGATGTCTTTTCTCCCGGCCCGGGCCGCAAAAACTTATTCTCTCCTTTTCCTTCTTTCACAGTAGGAACAGGCCCCCAGGTGCCTGACCTCATCAAGGGGCAGACTCCGCACATAGGACACCATCGCTGTACATGACCTATCCAGATGATAGTGCGTGCCCCCTTCCGTCACGTAAGCGATTCCCACCAAATTCGCACTTTTGGCGCACCTGGCACAAGCGGTATATTTGCTTCCGAAAGAATTTCTCCGGTCTGTCATCTGTTCAAGGGGAACTGCCTCATATTGGTTTGAAAGATAATGGCAGTCCCGATACCAGTGATATCTCCCCATGGATGCTCCCACGTACACAATCGTGTTCTCATGTTCTTCATCTTCAACTCCTGTCCCCTTTTCCTTTAACTTCCCGTTTAAGCCAATCCAGCTTCTTCTTTTCACTGCCGCTTTCATAAGGATTCCGGAACCTGGTGTGGCAAAAAACGGTATTTTTTCTCTGAATTCTGCTTCTATGTAAACATGGCCGGATTCATCCGGAACCTCAGCCCTCTTTATTGTCACATTTTCTGCATACCTGCTGAGCTTTCCCTTTAACAAAAGTCCTGCGGCCATATCTGAAACCGGAATCTCTCCCCCTTCCTGATTTCCTTTTTCTTGCAATGCATACAAATACTGGCTCCAGCTTTCTCCCAGGCTCTCTATGGCAGTCTGTATCTGCCTTTGCTGATTCAGCCATTTCATTGGTATCAGAAGAGCCAAAGAAAAAAATACAAACAAAGGCAGACATAAAGCTGCTTCCACAGTTATGCTGGCCGGAGCCATTTTCTTCAAGGAGATGAATGGCAGTACTCCCTTTCCTGGCATACATAGTTTTCTATAACACGTCAGGGGGATACTACAAGGTACTTGGAGAGACTTTGCATTTTTACACCGCAGCCGAAATTTCAAGAGCATCGTTTGGATTTGAATATTTCCCAGGAAAGAGAGCACCGCCATTCACCTCCTTTAATAAGACCATTCTGTACTCACAGTCTGCTCATATTGAGTCTGTATACCAAAAACATGCTTTTGCACAATATCCGCCTTAATTTCAATCTGATGTGCACAATCCTTTACAGAAAAGTCCTTCTGCCTTGTCTGTACATTCCACTGGATCACATCCATCATCCTGTAATTGCGTGTGCAGGCATCTTTTAGAAAGAACAGGACTCTAAGATAATCATGGTAATCTTTTCCGTCCCCCTTTTCTTCAGATTTTCCACTCAGAAACTCCAGGGAGAGTAAACCGTCCAGGCTGAGCTTCCATGTGGTTTCATCTTTCCAGAACCGGATTGTCCCCCCATCCAACAGACTTCTCACATCCCACACTGCTTCCCCCAGCGCCCACAGCACCAGGATAAATAAGGAGATCACTATCTGCATGGACAGGTTACCTCCCGCCAGAACCGCCGCCAGCTCCTCAGCCTGTGCCTTCAGTTCCGGCATGCCTAAAAGATATGCAAAATTTGCCGCTCCCCGGACAGCCAGTATTTCTTCCACTGTACTTTCCAGATTCTTCTTATCTGTATCCTTCCCGCAAAGCAGATACTCCTGCTCGTACAGAAGTGCCTGATTTTCTATGGTTTGCCGTCCCGTACATTTTTCACGGAAAGAATCAAAAGAAAGAAAAATGTATTCATTAAGCAGAAGCTGGTTTACCGGATTCCTTCCCGGTCCGCTGCCTCCACTTACTTCTGGCGCTGGTTTGTTTTTTAAGGAAACCGATTTTTCTGATATGTCTGTTCCTTCCGGTAAAACAAGCGCCAGCAGCTCTCCACTTAAAATATCTTCCAGCCGGTCCACTCTCTCCGATCTTTCGCTGTCAAACCGGTCCGCCTCCAATCCGTCCGGAATTTCCACCAGTTCCAGCTGGCTTCGTATTTCTTCCCAGACCTCCTCCCCCTCTTCCTGGCTGTTGGTTAGGCTCTCTTCCATCTCTTCCAGGTATATCCGCCCGGATTCTATCAGGTTTTCTTTTTCCCTGTACTGCAGCAGCATTTCTCTCGCTGACGCTTCCACCATCCCATAAGCTTCTGCTTCGCTTTTCATGGTTTCCGCCACCTGTAAATCACAATCTCCGTTTTTATAAAAATCGCCGTTTTCATAAAAGTCGCCGTTCCCTTCTATATCTCCGGAAATTTTAGCTATCTCCTTCTCATACGTATCCACAAGACCTGGGAACCGCTCCATTTTCTTTATCAGCTTTCCGGCGGCAGTCCCAAAACGGTGTTCTCTTTCCTTCTCTGCCGCCTTTTCCAGTTCCTCCTTTCCTTTTCTCATCTCAGCAAGGGCTGTTTCTAACGCACGCCTTGCCTTTTCCAGCTTTCTCACCTTTTTCCCGGCCTCCATGCACTCTTCAAAAAGATTCTTAAAATCTCCCGCTTTCCCGGCCTCGGCCGCCTCCTGTCCGAGACCCAAAAGGTTTTCTGCTGCTTCCGGCAGGCGATATTTCATATAGGAGAGAATTTCATCCTCCAGTGCCTTACCTCCATTTTCCTGCATGGTCACAAGCCCGGATAGTACAATCCCCGTATTTTTCACAGGATATAAATTCTCCTGCTCCAGATAAAACTGAAGGTATTCCTCAAAAGACTGTTCAATAGCAGTCTCGGATTCAAACTCTAAAAACAGAAGATGGTACATATCCCAGAGATTTCTGTTATACTGGCTCATAACAGAGGATATGGCTGAATTGGACGCCATATTCAGATACAGTCTTGCCCCGGCCGTCCTGGCGGATTCCAAAAGGCCCATGAGAAGCGACACCATGCAGATCAGAATGAGACTTAAAAACACGGTTATCTCTCCCCGTTTCCTCATGGTTAATATACCTCTTTGGATTGCTTATTAATTTCTGTAAAAATATTATTGAGAAGTTTATTGATCTGTCCTTTAAAAACAATGACCAATCCGATGAGCACCACAAGTATCAAAACCACTTCAATAACCCCTACGCCATCTTCCTCCATCAGAAATTCCCTGATCTTCATTTTTTATCTCCTTTCACCCCAGCGCCAGAAGCGCCGGGGAAACAACCATGACCATCACAACGCCCAGCATACAAAACATGGGAAACAAAAGTCTGGTGGATGCCTCCTCTCCTTTTCTTTTAGCAAAATCCGTCCGTTTTTGAAAAGCTTCTTCCATCTCGTCTTCCATGAGTTTTCTCATATTCTTTCCTCCTGTATTTACCGTACTTTCCAAAAGAGCGGCAAATTTCACATAACACGGAAGACCACAACGTTTCCCGAATTCTGCATAGGCCTGCACCTCCGGCGTTCCTGTTTCCACCTGATTTAATGTAACCTGCATTTCTTCATAAACCGGGTGAAATCCGTTTTTCCCTGCTTTTTTATGATCTGCTGTCATTTTTTTAAAAGCCTGTTTTATGGAATACCCGGCTCCCGTAAGGATGAGAAATCCAGAAACCAGGTCCGGATAATCAAGTAACAGACAGTCCTCCCGTTTTTTACGCTTCATTTGTTCGTCTCTGAACTCTTTTAAATAAAGACATCCTGCAGACACAGGTCCCAGAAGGATTAAAAGTATGTTCTGGGAATGTCCCTTTCTCCGGTAGGTCAGCGCCTTTCCGTCAAATTCTTTCGGAAGGACAATCTCTTCCTGCTCCATATTTTGTTTCATCAGCATCTCCAGGCGATCCATATACTGATTCAGAACCGGGGGCTCTGTTTTTATAACTGTAACCGGAATCTCAAAAACTTCCGTTTCCTCTCCGCATGTCAAAGTTGCTTTCAGATAAACGACCTCCCCCTCCTCAGGCACGTTCCTGTTCTCTACAAGTCCCATGTTGCTGATGATTTCCGGTTTCTCTGACTCCCAGGAGACCCTGAAACCAAACTCCGGAATCTCCTTTTCGAAAACAAGATCATGGCATACTTCCTGAAGGGAAGCGTTCTCTCCCGGCATTCGCTGGCACAGAATCATTACTGCTTCATCCACGCAATCGGAAAACTGCTCTTTATTCATCCGTTTCTCCGGCACCGACACAGAGACTTCCATAGAATTTTTTCCGTTTTCCAGTCCTTCCACATAAAATTCGTAGACCGCATCTCCCTGTCCACAGGGATTCCTACGGAGCACGCCTTTTTCCACAGGATTTTCTGCGGCTTCCACAAACTCCGCAAGAAAAAATAAAATGCATCCAATCCCCACACAAACTCCATATTTCCCATAGCGCTTCCACGGAACATCCTTTTTTCCCTTCATACCGAAATCTCCATAAACGTTCTGGCCATATGAAAAGCCCCAAGATATACAAAAAGGCATGCTGTCATAATAATCCTTCCTGCTATGGTGATATAAAGAATATCAAAAAAACCGGGAGAGGTAAGTTCCATATAAAACACAATCAAAACAGGAATCGCGCTCATAATCTTCTGCTCCATCCGCCTGGAAGCGGTAGCGGTGATGATATCTTCCTGGACACGTATTTTTTCTCCGATAATCTCCGCTGTTCTGGCTATAATTTTCATGAGACCGCCGCCGTTTCTCCTCGCTGCCAGAAATACATCGGAAAAGCTTTTCACATCCTCCAGCCCGCTCCGCGCAGCAAAGTTTTCCAGGGCCTCCTCAAAGGTCAGGTTCATTCTGTTCTTCTGAAGCAAAAGCCGGATTTCCTTAGAGATCATAGAATCCTCGCCGTGTATCCGGCTTACCTCATCCAAAGATACCCCAAAGGCATTTTCCACAGAATATCCTGCCCTTAAACTGGACGCCACGGAAAGAATCGCATCTTTAAACTGAAGGTTCAGCTGCTCCATCCGTTTCTTTTTTAAGTCTTTCTTCATAAAAACCGGATAACACATTCCCAAAGGAAGGAACAGAAGGAAAACGAAAATGCTCCGGTAAAACACAAAGCTGAGTATTGCAAGGTATAAAACTCCCTGCCCTCCATAGAGCAGCCATTCCTTTTTACTTAACTCATAAATCTCATAGTCCATACCCTGCCAGTCTGAGTTTTTCCTTGTGTTTAAGGTCTCCCACTTTTTTAAGACAGCCGTCTTCTTTGCAGGAGAATATGGGATTGAGGATAATTTCCCCATTTTCAATTCCATCCACCTCCTCAACAGCAACCACCTTTCTGCTTCTGTCACGCATACGGGCCACATGGACCATCACATCCACTGCCGATGCAATTTGTCCCCGGACCGCAGAAAGCGGTAAATCCGATGCCATAAGTACCATGGTTTCCAATCTGGCCAGCATATCCACGGGACTATTTCCATGACCGGTGGAGAAGCTGCCGTCATGTCCCGTATTCATGGCCTGCAATAAATCAAATGCCTCCTTTCCTCTCACTTCTCCGATCACGATTCTGTCCGGCCTCATGCGAAGGGCCGCCCGAATCAACATCCCAACCCCAATTGCCCCTTCCCCTTCTGCATTGGCATCTCTGGTCTCCAGACGAACCAGATTTTCAATATGAGACAGCTTCAACTCCGCCGAGTCTTCAATCGTGATCACCCGCTCTTCCGGCGGAATAAACTCGGAAAGCGCATTTAAAAATGTCGTCTTTCCCGCTCCGGTTCCTCCGCTGACAAAAATATTGTAGCGGGCAGAAACCAGCATCCTTAAAAGATTTGCCGCCTCCCCGGAAATGCTTCCGTATTCCAGAAGCCGTTTCATGGTAATCGGTTCCGGAAATTTTCTGATTGTAAGAATCGGCCCGTTTAGAGCAATGGGCTCCAGCACCACATGGACCCTGGAACCGTCTGACAGTCTGGCGTCAGCAATTGGGGAAGAGGTATTTACAATCCTGTTGACACGTCCCACAATCTGTAAAATCAGATCTGTCAGCTGCTCTTTGGACTCGAAAGACTTGTCCCACCGTCTGATCCTTCCCCCGGTTTCCACAAACACCTCCCCCGGCCCGTTCACCATAATTTCCGTAATAGACGGATTGTCCACCAGTTCCTGAAGGATATCCAGTCTTCTGAAGGAATCAAACAATTCTTTTTGAAGCAGTAATCTGTCTTTTAACGGCATGGGTTCTTTTTCCGTCTGCTCCATAATCTTTTCATCAATCAGCTCTGATATTTCCTCATCTGAAAATTGTTTCTGGTAAGAAATTCCCTGAAGGATTTCCTCCTTCATCCTCTTTTTCAATTCTCCCATAAGCCTCTCTGTCCCTTTAACATTCCTCTGACAAAATCTCCCATATCTCCCCACAGAAGTTCCTGTGGGAAATGTTCCATACGCCGCACTCCCGTCACCAGCGGAACATGAAGCCTGTGGAATTTATCCATTAAGTTGTTCTTTCCGCAATCCGATATGTAGGCTTCAAATTCCTGAAGCTTCGCCTGGGAAATCACATCTTCCTTTACAGGCACGTAAACCACCTGACATACTTCCAAAAGCGGCAGAATCTGTTTCCCGTAATTTCCGATATCCAGAATAATAGTCCCATAATCGCTCCCATTTAATATCTGCTGAAGGAAATCCGCCATTTCCTCGGCCGTAATCTGGTTATAGTCGTCCGGAAACCGTATTGGCGGCAGCCAAGCCATATCTCCAAGATAATAAATAATAGAGTTGAGCCTTAATGCATGAAACCTCCCCTGCTTATAATAATAAATCAAATCGGACAAATCCCGTTTCCACTGCTCGTCCAAAAGGCCAGAAAAACCTGTAAAGGTATCCAGGGTAATAAAGAGCACCTTTTCCTCCTTAGCCAGTATCTGGCCAATAGAAAGAGCCAGAGAGGTCTTTCCGCAGCGTCCCACAGGCGAATAAATGCCTATGATCCTGTTCTTCTTATTTGCAAGTCCGGGAAGCCCGAAGGCCGTCTCCGGAGCTTCGCAATAAGCAGCCATCACCTCCCGGATGATGTCATCTCCGGACTGGTATTTATAAATTGCGGTCTCTTTCCCGGCCGCTTCCTTTCCCGGTTCTTCTGCCAGATAGATTTTCTGCCTGGAAGGAATATCAGGAATTTCTTCCGGCTTCGCAGGAATCCCCGTAAGCAGAACATCTATTTCGTTATCCTTAGCATATTCCTTCAAACATTCTCTGGATGTAAAAGCCTGTGCAAAAAACACGCCCTTTTCCTTTCGGTTTATATAATCGGAAAGCCGTTCCGCATAAAACGGATCTTCATCATATACCGCCATTATTTTTTTCATTTTCCTCCTCCTTTCTCACCGGGTTTCCAAACCTATCTGAAAAGTAAAAGAAACGCACAGTACCCCAGAAATAAATGCGGTCCCAGACGCAGACTCCCACAGGGGTCTGTCCGGCCCGGGTACTCCCGGATTTTTCTGT
>CANRXD010000026.1 GCA_947643685.1 uncultured Clostridium sp.
CATCCAGATACGATAGTTGATGAGAGAAAGAATCAGTGCCACCAAAACTCCGCCAAACAGGCCGATGAGCTGGCGGTTGATATAGCTTTTGTCTCCGGCCACTGCGCTGTTGATGACCAGAATCCCGATCACATTCAGGGACAGTACGCAGATCAGCAGCCGGAAATTAAAGTTTCTGAAGTTGTATTCTGAAAACATTACAGATAAGTCCCCTTAGTAAGTAAAACACGGATGGGAATGCTGGCATACAAAACCGGAAGGCGTTCGGAAACATCCTCATCTTCCACCTGAGTGATCTTGATTTCCAGCCCATTCGTATCGATTTCCATGTATTTTGATATGGCTTTTATCATATCGTCCTTAATCATTTCCAGTATTTCCGGTGTACATCCGGCCCTGTCTGAAATAAGCAGAAACTGGAGCCGCTTCTTGGCGATGGTTCCGGAATTCCTCCTGGTCAGGATTTCAAAGAGATTCACCATGCTTATGCCCGCTTCAAAAGGTCGGCAACTCTTGTTAGGAATCCCCTGTTCCTCTCAAGATCCATTAAGGGTACCTCCTGACCAAGCACCCGTTTACAGATATTGAGGTAAGCCTGTCCGGCAAAGGAATTCATTCCCACAAGCGGTTCTCCCTGATTGGTGGAAATGACAATTTCCTCATCGTCGGGAATTGCCCCGAGTATCGGGATTCCCAGGATATCTGTCACATCTTCAATGGACATCATATCCCCCCGGCGGACCATATCCATCCGGATTCTGTTGACAATCAGTTCGATTTTTGTAATTTCATTTGCCTCCAGAAGCCCCACAATCCGGTCCGCATCACGGATGGCGGAAACCTCAGGAGTGGTGACCACAAAGGCCCTGTCTGCTCCGGCAATGGCATTTTTAAAGCCCTGCTCGATTCCGGCCGGACAGTCCAGTAAAACGTAGTCAAAATCTTCTCTTAAATCGTCCACCAGCTTTTTCATCTGTCCCGGGGACACAGAAGACTTGTCCCTGGTCTGGGCAGACGGCAGTAGAAACAGGTTGGGATATCTTTTGTCTTTTATAAGGGCTTGCTTCATACGGCAGTTTCCCTCCACCACGTCCACCAGATTGTAGACGATGCGGTTTTCCAGGCCCATAACCACGTCCAGGTTCCGAAGTCCGATATCAGTATCGATCAGAACTACTTTTTCTCCCAGCATGGCGAGACCGGTTCCGACATTCGCAGAGGTTGTCGTCTTGCCTACACCCCCTTTACCGGATGTAATCACAATGACTTCACTCATAAGAATATCCTCCTGTATTCAGTTGTCTTTTGGCGTAAAACGCCGCGGAGCACAGATTATGCACTCCCGCCCTTCTATTCTACATGAAAAACAGAAAATTTTCCAGTGTTAAATAAAATTTAATGCACTTAAAAAGCTTTTTTTTATGGGTTCAGCACAAATTCGCCCGCTTTCTACAAGAATCATCATGGGTCCCCGCCCCAGGACCCGCCCCTTCTCTGCCTTCTGAAAGGTCAGATCGGAAATTTTTACCTGGGAGGGCGCCATCTCAAAGGCCACCACCACCGAATTTAAGTTTCCGGAGATTCCGGCGCATACGGAGCCCTTAAGACTTCCAAGAACAATCACATTCCCTCTGGCCATAACCTTCGCTCCTTTATCCACATCACCGATAATCACGATGCTGGCCTCTGATTCCAGAACATCCCCGGCTCTTAAATTTCCCTTATAGAACTGTCCTGTATTGGAGGACAGCTCCATAAGCTTTTCGTTTAACGCCTTCTCGCACCGCTCAATGCGGTTGGCATCGGAATCAATGAGACAGAGAATCTCGATATCGGAATTCTCAGTAATGGTGTTGACAATGGCAACTTCCTCTTCGGCCGTCAGTTCTCTTCCCTCCAGGGTCAGAGTCATCTGTACAGACCCCCAGAATCTGGCGGTTTCCCGGAATTTCTTTTTTACTGCATCCAGAAGCTCTCCGAAAGCAAGCTCCGGATCCAGATATACAACCATTCCGGCCTTATTCCCCTTTATTACAACGGCATTTCGCATAAAAGAAGCCCCCTTTTAATCTCCGATTTCCACATTGAAAACATTTAAAGCACTGTTGTTTAAGATATAATCCAAATCCGTATATCCATAGTAAAAACGGTAGATATTCTTGGCCGCTGTGGCGGCGTTGGAAGACGAATATCCATAAGGGATATTGACAGTCACTGCAATCTCCGGGCTCTGGAACGGTGCAAAGGAAACGAAGAATGCATGGTTGATGGTGTGTCCGTTTTTTATTTCCTCCGCCGTACCGGTCTTTCCTGCAATATCCACCTCCAGATCATTGAAGATTCGTCTGGCGGAGCCGTCGGAGATTACTTTCCGCATGCCGCTCTGGACCACATTCCATGTGGAATCGGCAATATCGATCTTTGACCTGATTTCGGGAGTAAAATCCTTTATGAGGTTTCCCTGGGAATCGGTCATCTTGTCCAGAAGGCTCAGCTTATAGACATCTCCCCTGTTGGCAACGGCTGTGATATACCGGGCAAGCTGCACATTGGAGTAGGAATTTTTACCCTGTCCGATGGAAGAAGCCTCCGGCTTTTCCGTAGTCATCTGGGGAGCTTTCTCAGAAATTTCAATTCCCGATTCCTCGTCTAAGCCGAACATGGACGCGTACTTCTGTATTTTTTCGATTCCCAGATCCGGCAGATAATTTCCATTTTCATCCGTGGAAAGCCTGTGGCCCACCTCGGCAAAAAACACATTGCAGGAATTCATGATTCCATGTTCCACATCCAGAGGGCCATGGGAGCCCGGATAAATCCAACACCTCATATGAGGGGTAATTTCCTTATACAGACCTGTGCAGATGATGGTATCTGTAAGGCTTATGACGCCCTCCTCCAGGGCCGCGACAGCGATAATGGGCTTAAAAGTGGAGCCCGGCGCCTTCTGGGCCTGGGTGGCATTGTTAAATAAAGGCAGCGACAGATCATTATTTAAACGGCTGTAATATTCCGCGTCCACAGAACCGGAAAACTTATTATTATCATAGCTGGGATAAGTCACCAACGCCTTTACTTCCCCGGTATTTACATCCGTCACCACACAGCTTGCAGAACATGGATCCAGAGCAAGCTGAGACGGAGTAATTTCTATGTCGGAAATCTTCTGCCTGATAAACTGAAAAGCGTATTCTTCCCCGCCTGTTTCCAGCATCCGCACCTCAGATTCGTCAAAGGCCAGTACATTCTGGGCATAAAGAGCCAGACAAAGCTCTTTTCCGGTGACCGTTCCGCTGTTCACCAGATAGCGGTAAATCCTCTTTGTAAAAGCGCTGTCTGTTTTCAGATCATCCATCACATACTGAATGATAACCTGGTATATTTTATCTGCGTCGGAATACCGGTCTTCCATGTTAAGCCTGGTGGTATCAATCCAGCTGTCGGCAATTCCTTTATAGAGATATTCCCTGAGGCTTATGGTATCGTTTTTCCAGGCCCTGTATTCTTCAGAGTTCTGATCTATTTTATCCGTCTCGATGATTCCCTGATCCACAAGATAGGAATAAATATACTGCATATATGCAAACAAATCCTCCGGCAGCTCGGAAAGCTTTGAAGCCTGTTCATTTAAAAGTTCCGCCTGGATCACAGATAAAATCTGTTCCCTGGACTGGCTGTATTTCGCATAAATGGTCTTTTCCACCTGCGATGCTTCCGGAGCGGCAAACGCGTTCATATCCAGCACGTTGTTGTTAATCAGCTGGAAATAAGCGTCTTTTACGGGAATGGGGATATTGGATGCCTTTTTATAGTCATCCTCCTCCAGATCCCGGTTCACCAGCTTATTTGTAATTACGCCGGCAAGCTGCTGCTCTAAAAGATGATAAATGCCGATCTGAAGTTCCCTGTCTATGGTCAGATAAATGTCATGTCCGGCTTCCGGTTCCGTCTGATCCACGATTTCCAGAATCCGTCCCACGCTGTCCACATACATGGTCTGGGAGCCCTTCTTTCCCTGGAGCTCAGCCTCCATGGAAGCCTCGATTCCCGTTTTTCCCACCAGGTCCGTAATCTCATAGTCCGGATTGATTTCCTTAAGTTTTCCCAGTTCATCGTCCCATACCTTTCCAATGTATCCAATGATCGGTGCAAAATAAATGCTGTCATTGTATACGCGGATGGTGGATTTCTCAATGCCCACCCCCTTTAAATCAGCGGAATTTTCCAGCACGTCGGTCATGGTTTCCCTGCTGACATTGGTGGCTATGGTGGTGGATTCATATTTCCGGTACGCCGTAAAACTCATGGTGTACCGGATATTGATGATTCCAAGAGCCTCTTCTTCCGTATAAGATATCTCATTTCCGTCCCCATCCTTCAGCTGATCCAGACCATAATATTTTATTCTTGACTCGAAAATTTCCCTGGGAGTCACATCCGACGGAGTGGAGCCGTCAGGTTTGTCCAGCTCTGAAGCAGATTTTAACCCATAATAGTCGCTTAAAAACCTTTTACGGGCGGTTTCACTGGTGGTAGTGAAAACCATTTCTCCGGACGAATCAAACCCAATGGAAAATTCTCCCTGGACTTTTTCTCCATGACGGTTTAAAATACGGACCAGCAAAAGCAGCATTCTGTTCTTATCGTTGGACCTTGGATAATCATTATTATCCTGGATCGTCACATTATAGGCAAGCTGGTTATATGCCAGAAGATTTCCTTTTTTGTCGTAAATATTTCCCCGGGTTCCGGCCAGACTCACCTTTTTTTCCGTCTTTGCCATATAAGTTTCCTGATACTTTTCGCCCTCAATGATCTGAAGGTGAAACAGCTGAACAGCCAGAATGCCAAACAGAAACACAAACAGGGTTCCAAGAATAAACAGTCTGGAACCCACAAGTTTTTTTAAAAATTCTTTCAGTATCTCCAGTAAGTCTTTAAACAATCGTCGTGTCTCTCCTTTTTTCCATCTCTTCCAGCTTTCTGCTGATAAACAGGAATAACCGGTAAACAGCGAGGGTGGTCACCACAGTGAATATGGTTTCCGCCAGAAACATATACACCAGATAAAACCCAACGCTTAAACGGCCGCGCACCAGAAAACCAAATACATACAGATAAAAATTGTATGCCAGCTCGTTAAGCACACTTAGGCACAGCGGCAGCGTAATGTAGTCTTCATAATAATATTTTGTTCCGATTCCATTCATATAGCCCATCCAGATATAAATCAGCGTATGAAATCCCAGCGGGCCTCCCGACGACAAATCCATTAAAAGTCCTGCCACCAGCCCATAGCACATGCCGGAAGCACTTCCGCGGATAAATCCAAAAGAGAAGATCAGAATGATCATCAGATTCGGGTATACCGCCAGAAAAGGCATCAGAGGGAACACACAGGTCTGGACGGAAAAAGCAAGAAGAATGAGAATCAGGTTAATGCCAATCTGTTTTAAATTACTATTCATCCGATTCCGGCCCCGCATCCTTTAAATCCGTAATCACCAGTACCTCCTGAAGGCGGTCAAACCTGGCCACGGGAATCACATATCCGGATTTCGTCAGATTATCATTATAATCCACCGTAATGTCCGTGGCATATCCGATAAGAATCCCCGGAAGAAACTTGCCGCTGATGTTGGAGGTCACAATCATGTCCCCGTCCTTGATATCGTCGTCCTTTTCCATGTAGCCCAGATTCAGCCTGCCCTCTTTATAAAGCTTTAAGTCCCCGGTTACCATACAGGTATCTCCGGACTGCTGAGCCATGGCGCTGACCTGGCTGGAATCATCGATAATGGCGCGGACCGTTGCATAATTGGCTCCCACATCAGTGACAATTCCCACAAGACCGCCTCCGGCAATGACATTCATATCTTCCCTGATTCCGTCGTCGGACCCCTTGTCAATACGGAAAACAGAAAACCAGTTTCCCGAGTCTTTGGCTATGATGCGGGCGCCCACCTTACTGTACTGCATGTACTGATTGTCCAGTTCATAAAGGTTCCTTAAACGTTCAAGCTCCATCTGCTCGGAGCGGAGTCTTGTATTTTCCTCTGTCAGTTCATCCACCTGGATTTTTAATTTTTCATTTTCTGACAATGCATCCCGCAGCCGGTTTAAATTACTGGCTTCGTTATATATGCTGCTGCCGACAGCGTTGATTCCCGACTGAATCGGAACCAGCACATATCCCACCGCATCCCTCAGCGGATTTAACAGGCTGCCGTTTAATGTGGTGATTCCGATCATGCAGATACAGAAAGCCGACAGACCCAATAAAAAATATCTGGTGTTTTTCATAGTTACAAAATTCCCCGTTCTTTCAGACTCACATAGGAAGTGTCCCCTATAATGATATGGTCCAGCAATGGAATTCCCATTAATTTTCCGGCCTCCGCCACCCGCCTGGTGAAAAGGCAGTCCTCTTCGCTTGGCGAGGCATCGCCGCTGGGGTGGTTATGGAGCAGAATAACGGCGGCTCCCCGGTACCGGAGAGCTTCAATGAGCATAATATTTTTCGTATAAAAACACAGAAGTTTTACATGCTCCTGTACCATATGGCGCATTTCTTCCATATAGTAATCGGCAATCACCGCAGGATGGCAGAAAGAAAGCGACTCACTTGCCCTTGCGGCCTTCCAGATTCTTTTGGACAGCTCACCGACAGAGGCAAGCTGAATAGCCTTTACCCTGCCGATGCCCCGGATTTCCTGGTAATCCGGCAGCGTATGATGAAGGAGCCCGGAAAGCCCCGGGGGATCCCCCATTTTTAAAATTTCCTCCGCCAGATCCCTGGCGGAAGCCTTCCTTGCTCCGGTTCTTAAGATCACAGACAGAAGCTCCGCATCGGATAAACTTTCCACTCCATACTCCGCGGCCTTTTCATAGGGCCGTTCCGAAGCCGGAAGCATTTTCATGGTTTTCACTGGTTCCTGTTTCATTTTTCCACCTGGCCTTTCCAGCTCTCCAAGTACCTTAAGGCCCCCTGATGTCTAAATGAAATGGTATGTAAGAATGGCGATAATTACGCCGATGATGCTTGCCATGGTGATCCGGATGCTGAGCCCGAAGGTAATGACAAGAATGCCGAAATTCAAAACCAGCGGATCATTAAGTCCGAAGGACTGTCCGAAATTCAGCCAGGAAAGTCCCGCGACTCCCTTTGTCATCTCCCCGATAAAGCCTCCCAGAACAATTCCGGATAACAGCATAAGCAAAAGTACCCAGGAATTTTTTCCTCTCATGGTTCTCCGCCTTTCATTGAGATAAGTACAGATTATATCATATTTTTCCAGAGAACACAACGCACCGGAGACAAAGAAAATTTACTATTTCTGCAAGTCCACGATGCCCGCGTCCAAAAGCTTCTGAAGGGACATTAAGATTCCAAGCTTTGCATGGTACCAGGTCAGTCCACCCTGGAAGTATACGGCATAGGGAGGTTTGATGGGGCCATCGGCAGAAAGCTCAATGGAAGAGCCCTGGACAAAGGCGCCTGCCGCCATAATTACATCGGAGTCATATCCGGGCATGGCCCACGGCTCCGGAGTCACAAAGCTGTCCACAGGGGCAGCCGCCTGAATTCCTTCACAGAACTTAATAACGCCTTCTGCAGTTCCGAAGGTAATGGCCTGAATAATGTCATGACGGCTTTCGCTGCCGTTTGGAACCACCGGAAATCCCAGCTTTTCATAGACATTGGCGGCAAAAACCGCGCCCTTTAAGGCGCCGGCCACCACCGTGGGTGCCAGAAACAGCCCCTGATACAGTGACTGGCTGACACCTAAACTTGCTCCCACTTCCTTTCCAAGTCCGGGAGCTGTCAGGCGGTAAGCTGCCCGCTCAATACAATCCTTCCTTCCCACAATATATCCGCCGATGGGGGCCAGTCCACCGCCCGGATTTTTTATCAGAGAGCCGACGATCATATCTGCCCCCACATCGGTGGGTTCCACAGTCTCCACAAATTCGCCATAGCAGTTATCCACCATACAGATTACATCCGGCCTGATTCCCTTAATAAAAGAAATCAGCTCTCCAATACGCTTCACCGACAGGGTGGGTCTTGTGGCATATCCCTTGGAACGCTGAATTTCCACCAGTCTGGTTTTATCGTTTATGGCTTTTCTGATATTTTCATAGTCAAAATCCCCATTTTCCAGCAAATCCACCTGGCGGTAAGTAATGCCATATTCCTTTAAGGAGCCAACAGAGTCCCGGATGCCTATAACCTCCTCCAGGGTATCATAAGGCTTTCCCACAGGAGAAAAAATTTCATCTCCCGGCCGCAGATTTCCCGAAAGCGCCACCGTTAAGGCATGGGTTCCGGAAATCAGCTGCGGCCGCACCAGGGCGTCCTCACCGTGAAAGGCTTTGGCATAAACCTCTTCCAGGGTATCGCGCCCCATATCATTATATCCATAGCCTGTGGTCCCTGCAAAATGAATATCGCTGACCCTGGCTTCCTGCATGGCCCTGATTACCTTAAGCTGGTTGTATTCGGCCACCTGATCTATGGCCTTAAACCGTTCCTGAAGGGAACGCTCCACCTCCTCTGTAAATTGAATCACCCGCCCGGAAATTCCGAACTGTCCATATATTTCTGTCAATTCCATACCATTACTCCTTTATCTTTACTCCTTTATCTTTACTCCTTTATCTTTACTCCTTTATCTTTACTCCCTTATTTGTCACTGCTCACTTATTTGTCATTGCTCACTTATTTGTCATTGCTCTCTCATTTGTCACCACTCACTTACCATTGCTTCCCTATCATTCCCCGCTTCTCCAAATCCACAAGCATCCAGTCAAGGATTCGTTCCCGGTCACAGGAAAATTCTTCCTGATCAATCCAGGTCACATCCCGTTCTCTTTTAAACCAGGTAAGCTGCCGCTTGGCAAAATGTCTGGTATCGCGTTTTATAATATAAACGGCCTCCTCAGGGCTGAGATTTCCATTTAAGCAGTCCAGCATTTCCTTATAGCCCAGCCCCTGCATGGACACCATATCTCTTGTGCAGCCCATGGCCTTTAACTTTTTCACTTCCTCTTCCAGCCCATCGGAAAGCATCTTATCCACCCGGGCATCAATCCGCTCATATAAACGTGCCCGGTCCATGGTTAATACATAATAGGCGAAGGTGTAAGGGGATTCTTTTTTTCTCTCCGCTTCGTTGTGGTCAGAAATCCGTTTCCCTGTCTTTTCATAAAACTCCAGGGCGCGGATCACCCGTTTCATATTGTTTTCATGGATAGCTTCGGCCGAAGGCGGATCCACCTTTTTAAGCATCTCATGAAGAACGCCGGGGCCCTGTTCCTTCGCCAGCATTTCCAGACTGCGGCGGTAATGCATATCTCCGTCATTTTCCGTAAAATCCACATTATAAAGCAGCGCCTGGATATAAAAGCCCGTGCCTCCGGCCACAATGGGAATATGACCATTCTGGTATATCTGTTTCATGGCTTTTTCCGCCATTTCCTTAAAGATTACCACATGAAAGGCATCCTGCGGCTCCAGAACATCAATTAAATGATGGGGGATTCCATCCATCTCTTCTTTTGTCACCTTTGCAGACCCCACATCCATGTGGCGGTACACCTGCATGGAATCGGCGCTTATGATTTCACCGCCGATCCGCTTCGCCAGCATCACAGAAAGAGCTGTCTTTCCTGATGCCGTTGGGCCTGTCAGAATAATCAAAGGCTGTTTCATCATACAATCCTCTTAAATTTCTTTTCCATTTCATATTTGCTGACGGAAACAATGGTGGGTCTTCCATGGGGACAGGTATAGGGATTTTCAAGTCCCAGAAGCTGGTCAATGAGCTCGTTGGCCTCCCGGTCTGAAAGGCGGTTATTGCCCTTCACAGCCGCCTTACATGACATTGTGGCAATTCTGTTGTACACGGACTCTGAACCTGCCCCTGCTCCGTCCTCTGTAAGACCATCCAACATTTCCAAAAGCAGTTCTTTTTTTGCCAGAGAAAACAAATTGTCCGGCACTGCTCTTACAGCATATTCGCTTCCGCCAAAGTGTTCGATTTCAAACCCCGCCTCCGTAAAAACAGCCATATGGCGTTTTAACAGTTCCTCTTCCTGCATGGACAGCGTTAAGATAATGGGAGGGCTGATGATCTGGGAAGTATATTCTCTGGATTTTAGGGAAGCGAAGGTACGCTCAAACAGGATCTTTTCGTGGGCCGCATGCTGATCAATGATATACAGATTTTCGTGATACTCCACCAGCCAGTAAGTATCGAATACCTGTCCGATGAGGCGGTGGCGGTATCTGGCCTTTTCTGACAAAAGACGCCCGTCAAACATTTCCATCTGCTTCGGCGATTCTCCGGTTACGTTCTCCGGCTTTAATACTTCCGCCTTTGATACTTCTGACTTTGCCGGCTCCTGTTCTGATACCTCTTGTTTTGGTACTTTCTGCTCCGGCGTTTCCCGTTCTGATGCTTCTTGTTTTGCTACTTCCGATCCTGATATTTCCTGTTCTGAAAATCCACGCTTTATCGTGTCAGTTCCTGATA
>CANRXD010000027.1 GCA_947643685.1 uncultured Clostridium sp.
CGATGGGGGAGAGGTTTCCGGCGTTGTGTTAAAAGAGTGGAAGAAGAAGGAAAAGGGAATCCATCTGACAGAAGTGGTCATAAAAAACGACGAGGGGGCAAGAAATATGGGGAAACCTGTGGGAACCTATCTGACCCTGGAGGCGGCCGCTCTGGAAAAAAAGGATGAGAACTTCCATGAGGAGGTAGTGACGGAGCTTGCTGGTCTCATCGGAAATCTTTTGAAACATCATGGTATCCGGGCTGGGGGAATGGAGACGGAGCCTTCCTCAATCCTGGTAGTCGGACTTGGAAATCCGGGCGCTACCCCCGATGCCCTTGGCCCGAAGGTGCTGGAGCATCTGATGATGACCAGGCACCTGAGTCTGGAATATGGGGCAGAATTCTGCCAGAAGAACGGATATCCCATTCTCAGCGGGATTACTCCGGGTGTCATGGCGCAGACGGGAATGGAGACCTCGGAAATCATAAAGGGAATTATCGGGGAAACAGGTCCTGATGCAGTGATTGTGGTAGATGCTCTGGCTGCCAGGAGCATCCATCGCCTGGGAGTGACGATTCAGCTTTCCGATACGGGAATCCATCCCGGTTCCGGCGTGGGAAACCACAGAAACAGTCTGACAGAGGAGACGTTAGGAATTCCGGTGTTTGCCATAGGGGTTCCCACTGTGGTGGAGGTCCTTAGACGGGAGTCGGGCACCAGGCAGTATGGGAATTATATAGAAGGAATGGAGCCGGAGGAGCAGTATGAACTGATCCGGGAAATTTTAGAGCCGCAGTTCGGCCCCATGTATGTGACCCCTCACAACATTGACGAGCGGGTGGAGAACTTAAGCTTTACGATTTCAGAGGCCATTCACAAAGCTCTGTTTCAGTGATGAATTTCCGATGTCCCACATAGAATAAAATAACAATGAGCTGCGGGCGGAAGGCATGAGGAGAAGATGGTATTACTGGAAACAGCACCTTAGGGCGAACCGCCCGCTTTTTGTACTGGCGGCGGGAATTTTTGCGGGAGCCGCCATTCTGTTAAGCTTCAGAGAGACCGTTGACGGCGCGGCCTGGGAGTGGTTTCGGATTTATGGTGTTCAGACTGCAGGGCATGTTATGGAACAGTGGTTTCCGCCTTTTAAAAAGGATGAAAACGGGATTTTTCGTCTCTTTGTCCTGTTCTCGTTTTTGGAGGAGATGGCAGAAAATCCTGACAGTACCGAGGATCCGGCCTATGAGAAAATGCTGGCCAGGAAATGGGAGGAAAAGCGTTCCGGGAAAAAGGAAGAAGAGACAGTAGAAAAGACCATAAAGGCTTCACAGGAAGAGGAAACCCGGGCGGCCGGAAAAGAAGAACAGGAATCAGAACCTGTCGGGGAGGTGATCGCCAGAAAGCCCGCCGGTCAGGGAATCATCCGGGAAAAGCTGGCAGACTATGACTATATGATGAAGAACTTTTACAGCGTTCATCCCACTACCACGGCCGGCCGGGATCTGATGAATGCAGGGGATTTTCTGTCCATGGACCTTTCTCTGGAAACGGATGGTGAAAATCCTCAGATTCTGATTTACCATACCCATTCCCAGGAGGAGTTTTCTGACTACCCGGAAAATCCCTCGGCCACCATTGTGGGAGTGGGGGCATATCTTACAGAACTTCTGGAAGCCAAAGGGTATCAGGTGATCCATGACACCAGTGTCTATGATTTCAGGGATGGAAAGCTGGACAGAAGTCAGGCCTATACATATGCTCTGGAGGGAATCATGGGAGTCCTTCAGAAATATCCGTCCATTGAGGTGGTTCTGGATATACACAGAGACGGTGTGGCCGAGGGGACCAGACTGGTGACAGAGATAAACGGAAAGCCCACGGCCCGGATCATGTTTTTCAACGGGACTTCTCAGACTCCGGACGGCCCCATTGAATATCTGCCAAATCCCAATCGGGATGCCAATCTGGCCTTCAGCTTCCAGATGCAGCTAAAGGCGGCAGAGCAGTATCCGGGTTTTACGAGAAAAATATATCTGAAAGGACTCCGCTACAACCAGCATGTGCGTGCCCGCACAGCCCTGATTGAGGTCGGAGCCCAGACCAATACATATGAAGAAGCAAGAAATGCCATGGAACCTCTTTCAGAGCTGCTCTGCGGAGTTTTAAAGGGAGAAGATCAGTGAATTTTCTTTTCCCATCCGCTGAATTTGTAATACAGCCATGTGAGAAGGGAGCAGACAATCCAGCCGGCAGGATAGCCCAGCGCCACGGTGTACGGGTTATTCATGACTTTTGTAATCAGGTATAAATAAATCTGGCGGAATAACACATAGGAGAGCAGCATGATAACCATTGGGGTTTTTGCGTCACCGATTCCGCGGAGGGTTCCGGCATAAACCTGCGTAACGCAGGCGGTGAGAGTGAAGAATACGCAGAGCCGTAAAAACAGGGTCCCGAAATAGAGAACCTCCGGGTCCTTGTTAAACAGGGATACCATGCCGGGGGCAAACAGCCAGATGATGCATGCAGAGCAGAAAATGATGCTGGCGGACAGGGCCAGAGCTGTGTTGGATCCCTGCTTGGCCCGCCGTACATTTTTTGCGCCGATGTTCTGGCTTACAAATGTGGTGGCCGCCTGGGACATACTCTGAAGCGGCAGGAAAATAAACTGGTCAATTTTTGTGTAGCAGCTCCATCCGGCCATGCAGGAGGAGCCGAAGCTGTTAATGTAGGACTGGACATAAACATTGGAAAAAGAAGTAATGGACTGCTGAAGCCCTGTGGGAAATCCCACAATGAGAATCTGTTTTAACATGGTTTTATTAATACAGATATCCTTCCACACAAAGCCGTAATTGTCTCTGGTTCTGGTGAGGATGAAAAGAACCAGAAGGGCTGAAATGAACTGGGACAGGATCGTTGCATAGGCTACGCCTGCAATTCCGAGCCGGAAAGAGATTACAAACAGAAGATCAAGACCGATATTTAAAAAACTGGAAAAGACCAGGAACATCAATGGTCTTCTGGTATCGCCCACAGCTCTTAAAATGGCGCTGCCCATGTTGTAAATAAGGAGTCCGGAAACACCGGAAAAATAGATTTTAAGATATACGGAGGCCTCCGGCAGTACGTCGTCGGGGGTGGCCATAAACCGTAAAAGAAACGGAGATAAATATACGCCCAGAGCTGTACAGAGCGCACCGGAGATAAAAGTCAGAGCCAGGGTGGTTTCCACCGCCAGATGAAGCTTTTCGTCATCGTGGGCTCCGTAATAGCGGCTGATGATAACGCCGGCTCCGATGGAAACTCCGTTGAAGAACATGATGATGGTGTTGATGATATTGGTGGTGGAGCCCACAGCGGCCAGCGCCTGGGTCCCGACAAAATTTCCGACAACAAGAATATCCACGGTGTTATACAGCTGCTGAAACAGGTTTCCCAACAACAGAGGGACCGCAAAGGAAATCAGCAGCCGGATGATGGAACCGGAGGTCATGTCAACGGCTCCGGTTTTTGCTTTGATCTGATGCATGTATACTCCTCCCGATTTTTGTATGATGCTCTGTATCTTCTAATAGTCTAAAACGGATGGGGATATTTGTCAAATCAAATCCGCTTATAAGGCCCACAAATGGCAGCAGGAAACTGCTTGCGTCCGGAGTAAAAAAATGATATATTTGGGTGTAAGTATCTGTTACAATTATTTAAGAGAAAAGAGGAAAACCGATGGCAACTGTTGACCAGAGCAAAATCAGAAATTTTTGTATCATTGCCCATATTGACCATGGCAAGTCAACCCTTGCAGACAGAATTATAGAAATGACAGGCCTCCTTACAAGCCGGGAGATGCAGGCCCAGGTGCTTGATAATATGGATCTGGAAAGAGAGAGAGGAATCACCATCAAATCCCAGGCAGTCCGTACTGTATATAAGGCCAGGGATGGAGAAGAGTATATTTTTAACCTGATCGATACTCCCGGCCATGTGGATTTTAACTACGAAGTATCCAGAAGCCTGGCGGCCTGTGACGGCGCCATTCTGGTGGTGGATGCGGCCCAGGGAATTGAGGCCCAGACCCTGGCAAATGTATATCTTGCTATGGACCACAACCTGGATGTGTTCCCGGTAATCAATAAAATTGATCTTCCAAGCGCGGAACCGGACCGGGTGGCCGATGAAATCGAGGATGTGATCGGCCTGGAAGCCCATGATGCTCCGAGAATTTCCGCCAAGGCAGGCTTAAATATTGAGGATGTACTGGAAGCCATTGTTACAAAGATTCCTGCGCCCGACGGAGATCCCGATGCACCCTTAAAGGCACTGATCTTTGATTCTCTTTATGATTCCTACCGGGGAGTCATTGTATTCTGCCGGGTAAAAGAGGGGACCATGAGAAAAGGAACCCCCATTAAAATGATGGCTACGGGGGCTTCCTACGATGTGGTGGAGGTAGGGTATTTCGGCGCAGGCCAGTTTATCCCCTGTGAAGAGCTTTCTGCCGGAATGGTAGGCTATGTTACTGCCAGTATCAAAAATGTTAAAGATACCCGGGTCGGAGACACCATTACCGACCGTTTAAACCCCTGTAAGGAACCGCTTCCCGGATATAAAAAGGTAACCCCCATGGTTTACTGCGGTCTGTATCCGGCTGACGGGGCAAAGTATCCGGAACTCAGAGATGCCCTGGAAAAGCTTCAGCTGAATGATGCATCGTTGTTCTTTGAACCGGAAACGTCTGTGGCTTTGGGCTTCGGCTTCCGCTGCGGTTTCCTCGGCCTTTTGCATCTGGAAATTATTCAGGAGCGCCTGGAGCGGGAATACAACCTGGATCTGGTAACTACGGCTCCAAGCGTTGTGTACCGTGTCCACAAGACCAATGGAGAAGTTATTGACCTGACCAACCCCACCAATATGCCGGATCCGTCGGAAATCGAGTTTATGGAGGAACCCATCGTCAGTGCCGAAATCATGGTGACCACAGAATTTGTGGGCGCCATAATGAAACTGTGCCAGGAGCGCCGTGGCGTGTATCTGGGGATGGAGTATATGGAGGCCACAAGGGCCCTTTTAAAGTATGAGCTTCCGCTGAATGAAATCATCTACGATTTCTTTGATGCTTTAAAGTCCCGGTCCCGGGGCTATGCTTCCTTTGATTATGAGCTTAAGGGCTATGAGCAGTCCCAGCTTGTGAAGCTGGACATCCTTATCAACCGGGAAGAAGTGGATGCCCTGTCCTTCATTGTGTTTGAAGGTTCTGCTTATGAACGTGGAAGAAAGATGTGCGAAAAGCTGAAGGAGGAGATTCCGCGCCATCTGTTTGAGATTCCCATTCAGGCGGCTGTGGGGGGCAAGATCATTGCCCGGGAGACCGTGAAGGCTGTCCGCAAGGATGTGCTGGCAAAGTGTTATGGCGGCGATATCACACGAAAGAAGAAGCTTCTGGAAAAACAGAAGGAAGGAAAGAAGAGAATGCGCCAGATCGGAAATGTAGAAATTCCACAGAAGGCGTTTATGAGCGTATTGAAACTGGATGAAGAGTAAAAAGAGGAGACCGCCTGCCATGGGAACCTGTGGCAGAGTGGTCTCGTTTTGAACATGATCCCGGGTCTGCAGGAGGAATGAGGATGAAACTGACTACCTTGTGTTATCTGGAGCAGGATGGTAAATACCTGATGCTGCACCGTGTCAGAAAAAAACAGGATGTGAATAAGGATAAATGGATTGGAATTGGCGGGAAATTTGAATTTGGAGAAAGTCCGGAGGACTGCCTCTTAAGGGAGGCGCTGGAGGAAACCGGTTACCGGCTCACAGGCTACCGGCTCCGCGGCATTGTGACCTTCCTGTTTAACGAAGAGGAGGCCGAATACATGTTCCTCTATACGGCCGATGGCTTTTTGGGGGAACCGGTTCCCTGTAATGAGGGGACTCTGGAGTGGGTATCCAAAGAGGAGATTGACCGGCTTAACTTATGGGAGGGAGACAGGATTTTTTTCGAACTTCTCAAAGAGGAGGCTCCATTCTTCTCTCTGAAGCTTCACTATATGGGGGATCACCTTTGTGAGGCGGTTCTTGACGGAGCTCCCATGGAGCTTCTGGATGTGCTGGATGAAAACGGCGAGCCGTCAGGCCTTGTGCGGGAACGGACCATGGTCCACATGCGGGGAGACTACCACAGAACCAGCCATGTGTGGGTGGTGCGAAGAAGGGATGGTCAATATGAGCTGCTGCTGCAAAAAAGGAGCGCAGCCAAGGATTCCTTTGGCGGCTGTTATGATATTTCCAGTGCCGGTCACATTCCGGCCGGAGAAGATTACAGGGAATCGGCCGTCAGGGAGCTTTTTGAGGAACTGGGAATTTCGGCGGATGCCGGGGAACTTCGTTTTATCGGTTTCCATGAGGGGTGGTATGAAGGAACCTTTAACGGGAAGCTGTTTAAAAACCATGAAAAAAGCGCTGTGTTCCTTTACGAAAAGCCGGTGGAAGAATCTGCCCTTGTCTTACAGGAGTCAGAGGTGGAATCCGTTCTCTGGATGGAGCTTCATGAAATCGAGCGGGCAGTCAGAGAAAAACGCCCGGATTTTTGTCTGTTTCAGGATGAAGTCGAGCTTTTGATTTCATGCCTGGAAGGGCGGGAAAGGTAGGAATTTTATGGAAACCCTGGAATTGTATGTTCATATTCCGTTCTGTGTTAAGAAATGCAGTTATTGCGATTTCCTGTCGTTCCCGCAGGGGGAAGAAGTGAAACGGAAGTATGTGGATAAGCTTCTGGAGGAAATCAGGCTTGTAAGCGGCGGGTACGGGGAGCGCCGGGTTTCCTCTGTATTTGTTGGGGGTGGCACACCATCGGTGCTTCCCGGAGCGTTTAAGCCTTGGACTACAGTCATCCAGTGACAGAGAGCTTAAGACCCTTGGAAGAATCCATACCTGGGAGGAATTTCTGGAAAGCTTCCATCTGGCCAGAGCTGCAGGATTCCAGAATATCAATGTGGATTTAATGTGCGCCCTTCCGGGGCAGACCGTGGAAGGTTTTATGAAAACCCTGGAAAAAACGGCGGATTTAAACCCGGAGCACATTTCCGCGTACAGTCTGATTGTGGAGGAGGGTACTCCCTTTTATGAAATTTATGGGGAAGGAAGGGGAACGGGTCTTCTTCCGGATGAGGAAGAGGAGCGGCAGATGTACCATAAGACCAGGGAATTTTTAAGCTCCAGAGGATATGAGATTTCCAATTATGCGAAAAAAGGAAGAGAGTGCCGCCACAATGTGGGCTACTGGACCGGGGTTCCCTATCTGGGCCTGGGCCTGGGAGCGTCCTCTTATGTAAATGGGAGACGCTTCAGGAATGAAAGTGACTTAGAGAAATATCTGAATGAGACGCCGGGAAAACGCCTGGAGGAGGAAATACTGACTCCGGAGGACATGCAGGAGGAATTTTTCTTCGTAGGGCTCCGTATGGTTCAGGGAGTTTCCTTAAAGCAGTTTGAGGAGACTTTCGGGGTGACGGCAGAGGAAGTGTATCCCGGGCTTATGGAACGGTTTGTGAGGGAAGGGGCGGCACTCCTTGAAGAGGGAAGGTTTAAGCTTACGGAGTACGGGATGGATGTGAGCAATTATATTATGGAAAAATTTTTGCACAAAGGCACTATCGAAAAATGATATTTTGTGGTAAAATATGCATAACAGATTTTTTGAGCTTTGGGCAGTGTCCGGACCTTCCTGCGCCTGTACGCTGTGCATTGCGGAACGAATCATCATTATTTCAGGGGGAAATATTATGGCAAAAGAAATGATTGCAATGCTGCTTGCCGGAGGCCAGGGTTCCCGCCTTTATGCCTTGACCCAGAAGCTGGCAAAACCTGCAGTTCCCTTTGGCGGAAAGTACCGTATTATTGACTTTCCGCTGTCGAACTGTGTGAACTCAGGAATTGATACCGTAGGCATTCTCACCCAGTATCAGCCCATGGTGTTAAATGAGTACATAGGAAACGGACAGCCGTGGGATCTGGACCGTCTCTACGGCGGTGTTCATGTGCTTCCGCCCTATCAGCAGGCGTCCGGCTCTGACTGGTATAAAGGAACCGCCAACGCCATTTATCAGAATATTCCGTTTATTGAGAGATATAATCCGGAATATGTTATTATCCTTTCCGGTGACCAGATCTGTAAGCAGGATTACAGTGATTTCTTACGGTTCCATAAGGAAAAGAACGCGGAATTCAGTGTTGCCGTTATGGAGGTCCCGTGGGAAGAGGCATCCCGTTTCGGCCTTATGGTTGCGGACAGCAATGACAAGATCACAGAATTCCAGGAGAAGCCAAAGAACCCCAAGTCCAATCTGGCTTCCATGGGTATTTATATTTTTAACTGGGATATTTTGAGAAAGTATCTGATCGAGGATGAAGCGGATCCCAATTCCGAAAACGATTTTGGAAACAATATTATCCCCAACCTCTTAAAAGATGGCCGCAACATGTACGCATATCATTTTGACGGATACTGGAAAGATGTGGGAACCATTTCTTCTTTGTGGGAAGCCAATATGGAAGTCCTGGATCCGGAACACAGCGGAATCAACCTGTTTGACGAAAACTGGAAGATTTACAGCCGCAACAGCGGTATGACAGGCCATAAGATCAGCCGTACAGGTGTGGTGGAAAACTCCATGATAACAGACGGCTGCCGCATTGACGGGCATGTGAAGCACTCCATTCTCTTTGCAGGCGTAAAGGTGGAAGAAGGCGCTGACGTGGAAGATGCAGTTGTAATGGGAGGTTCCGTAATTAAGGCCGGAGCGGTTGTAAAGCACTGTATCGTAGCCGAAAACGTAGTGATCGGAAAGAATGCCGTTGTGGGTGCAATGCCGTCCGGCGATATAAAAGGAGTGGCCACCATCGGTTCCGGCATTCAGATTGGGGAGGGCGCGAAAATCGGCCCCAATGCCATGATTAATAAAAATGTAGAAGGCGGTGAAGAACAATGGTAAATTCCAATGCAGATGCACTGGGCATCATTTTCCCAAACAGCTATGACAGTCTTGTTCCGGAGTTAGTCAGCGAGCGTTTAATGGCATCCATTCCGTTTGCGGGCCGTTACCGTATGGTGGACTTTATTCTGTCCAGCATGGTAAACTGTGGAATCGACAATATCTCCATTATTGTACGCGAAAACTACCACTCCCTTATGGACCATCTGGGATCCGGCCGCGAGTGGGATCTGGCCCGTAAAAACGGCGGATTGAATATATTCCCACCGTTTGCAGAGAAGGGAATCAAGGTTTACACCGGACGTGTGGAAGCCCTTGCCAGCGTTCTTCCGTTTTTGCGGGAGCAAAAGGAAAAATATGTGGTGATGGCCGATACCAATATCGCTGCCAATTTCGATTTTAAGGCTCTGATTGAAGCCCATATGGAAAGCGGCGCTGATGTGACCGCTGTATACGCAGAGGAGAAGATTCCGGAGAGTGCAAGAAAGACCGATGTTGTAAAGGATCTCTATTATACCTTAAATATCGACAACGGGCGTGTGAAGAAGATCTACATGAATTCCCAGAAGGAAGGGATTCAGAATTATTCCATGAACATCTATGTGATCGACAGAGAGCTTCTTATCGATCAGATTCATACCGCCTTTGTCCGCGGCTATGCATACTTCGAACGGGATATTCTGGCTCCGCAGGTTGACAAGTTAAATATCCGGGCCTATAAGTACGATAAATATTTTGCCAGAATCAATGACATGAAGAGCTACTTTGATGAGAATATGAAGCTCCTTGACGATAAGAATCTGGATGCTCTGTTTGAGGGAAATCCAATCTATACAAAGATTCGTGACGATAACCCCACAAGATACATAAACGGTGCGAAAGGGAAGAATGTTCTGGTTGCAGACGGATGCGTGATTGAGGGAGAAGTGGAGAACTGCATTCTGTTCCGTGGTGTTAAGGTTGCCAGGGGCGCAAAGGTAAAGAACTGTGTTCTGATGCAGGATACTGTTGTGGAAGAGGGTGCAAGGCTGGAATATGTCATTACGGATAAGAATGTGACCAGGTATACGTCGCCAAGTATCAGACCGTATAAATGGTAACTTTCATAAACGTTTTTTACTCTGAATCTTCATAGGGCGGACGCCCGGAGCTTCTTGTCCGCGGTATGCGGGCAAGAAGATGCAAGGCTGAACTGTTACTATAAATGGCTTCAGGAGATTAAAAAAGGGAGTGCCGCAGGCAATTTTGCTTACGGGGCTCCCTTTTTACTTGATTTACTGTTTTGACATCTGTTTTCGTTCGATTCTCTCCGTCCTGTGAACGGTGCCCTCTTTTATGGCCGGGCCGGAACGGAAT
>CANRXD010000028.1 GCA_947643685.1 uncultured Clostridium sp.
GGCCTTTATGGATGGAATCGACGGCACTCTGGGGGAGGCCGCTGAAAATCTGGGGGCCTCCCCGCTTTGCAGCTTTTTTGAGGTGACGCTTCCCCTAAGCCTTCCCGTAATTTCAAAAGCGTTCCTTATTATTTTTATCTTTGCCTTCGGCGGATATGAACTGCCCCTTCTTCTGGGCTCCACTCTGCCAAAGGCCCTCCCGGTGCAGACCTATCTTTCCTACTCCAGCCCGGACCTTTTACAAAGGCCTCTGGCCATGGCCATGAACGGCATCATGCTCCTTCTTTCCCTTGGCATGGCCGCTCTTTACAGTCTGGTCATGAATCGGCTGAATAAAAAAATCGGAGGTGCGGAATGAAACGCCATCTATTTCTGCGGCTGGTCCTAAAAATCCTGCTCTTTTGTATTTTCCTTCCCGTGGTCCTCTTAGGTTTATGGAGCGTCGCCGGACGCTGGCCATGGCCCGGACTGTTGCCAAAAACCTATACGCTCCGAACCATCCGGGAGCTCTTCTTTGGTTCTGCAAAGCTCCCGGACCTTCTCTTAAGCAGTATTCTCCTGGCCCTGTCTGTGGCTGTCCTCAGCACCATCATCGGCATAATGACGGCACGGGCCACAGAATTTTACCGGTTCCCCGGCCGGTCCCTGGTCCGGTTCGGCACGTTCCTGCCCCTTCTGGTTCCGGGAACGGTGTTTGCCATGGGAATCCAGGTCACTTTCATACGCCTGGGGCTTTCTGACACCATAGGCGGCATTCTCCTGGTACATATCATCGCGGCAGTCCCTTACACCATTACGATCATGACCGATGTGACCCGGGCTGTGGGAAATCATCTGGAGGAACAGGCCATGGTCCTTGGAGCCGGCCCCTACCGGGCCTTTTTTGAGATCACGCTGCCCTCCCTGCTTCCGGGAATCCTGTCATCCATGAGCATGGGATTCATCCTGTCGTACAGCCAGTATTTTTCAACTTTAATGGTGGGCGGCGGGCGAATAAAGACCATTGCCCTTATTATGGTTCCCTATATCCAGAGCGGCGACCGGGCCCTTTCTTCCACCTATGCCGTGGTTTTTGTTTTTTCGGCGCTTCTGGTATTTTTTGTCTTTGAAGGCCTGATTCAGCTGACCCGGAAAGGAGAGACCTGTCATGAAACTGACCCTTGAAAACCTGTCTGCCGGCTATGATGCAGGCCTGGTTCTAAAAACTTTATCTCTTCATGTCAATGAGGGGGAATTTTTATCCCTTTTGGGACCCTCCGGCTGCGGGAAAACTACCCTGCTGAAAACCATCGCCGGAATTCTTCCTGCAAGGAGCGGCTCCATTTTTCTGGATGGCCAGGACATCACAAATCTTCCCATCCATAAACGGGGAACCGTCGTCGTTTTCCAGGACATGCGCCTCTTCCCCCACCGGACTGTGGCTGAAAATGTGGCTTTTCCCCTAAAAATGCAGGGTGCCCCAAAAGCAGAACGGTTAAAAGAGGCCAGATGGTTTCTTGAAAAGGTGCAAATGGAGGGTTATGGGAGCAGAAAGCCGTTGGAACTTTCCGGCGGACAGAAACAGCGGGTGGCCCTGGCCCGTGCCCTGGCAGCCGGCCCAAAACTTCTTCTGCTGGATGAGCCCTTTTCCTCTCTGGACGAAAATCTCCGCGAGGACATGCGGAATCTGGTCCTGAAGCTTCAAAAGGAACTGAAAATGACCGTGATTTTAGTGACCCATGACCGGGAAGAGGCTCTGGCCATGTCGGACCGGGTGGCCCTCATGTTCCATGGAGAGCTTCTTCAGATCGGAACTCCCCGGGAGGTCTACGACCACCCCTCCTGCCGTCTGGCGGCGGATTATTTTGGCAACTGTGTTTACATCCGCGGCCGGGTGGCCTCCGGCGTCTTCCTGGGGGGCGGCGTTTCCTGCCCTGCGCCGGTGGCCGACGGCGCCTGGGACATGATGCTGCGTCCCCAGGGCCTGGACATGGAAAAACCAGGCGGTTACCGCCTGGTGGTGGAGGCCGTCTCCTTTCGCGGAAACGATACTCTGCTCTCTCTTAGGGCAGAAGACGGTACCTTATGGAAAAAAGCTGTCACCCACCTAGTCACTTTAAAGCCGGGGGACTGCATCCGTGGGTCCGTATCTGTTGAAAATGCTGTTTTCTTTCCCTGCCAGGATTCTGTTTAACCGGCGAAAAGCCAATCATGCCTGCGATTCCAAGGTATTTTTATATCCGGCCTTTTACCTCCCATTGATAGGTTTCATATGCCTGGAGCAGATTCATGGCAGCAACCTCTTTTGCGGCTCTTTTGGCTGCATAGGAAGCTTCCCCCTGGAGATAGTCTGTGCGGCTTAAAAGTCCTGCCTGTTTCTTTCTTAAAAGAGCCTGATACTGGAGCTCTGCCGCCTCAAAGGCCTCCATGGCCGCCTCATACGCAAGCTTCGTATTCTGAAGCTTCTCATAGGAGGAGGTGATGCTTATGATCTCGTTTGCCTCTGCATCCTCCACCCGGCGGCTTCTTAGTTCCCTGGCATCGGTGCCTTTTACTTTGGAATTGAGCTCGCTCACATAAGTGCTGTCGTTGCTGACTGCGGTCTGTTTGTCGGACTCAAAATCAATGGCTCCGATTGCCTCCATATCCGGTTCGGGAATGGCCCCTATCTGAATCTCTGTCTCTCCGGAAAGCCCCAGCATAGACAGCAGGCTTTCCTTTATCTCATCCCGTTGTTCCTTTAAAGAAGCCAGGGTATGATTTACAGCAGTCAGGGAATTTTCTGCCGAAAGAACTTCCTCCTCCTTTACAAGCCCTGCCTGGTTTCTTGCTGCCGTTTCCTCACAGGATGCCTTTACATACTCCGCCTGCTTTTCCTGAGCCTTTATCTGTTCCTCCATCTGGTTATAGGAATTCATCAGGGTCTGGGCGGTCACAAGGCAGGCATCCACCTGCTTTTCATAGGCCTTTTCCTGGCTGTACGAGCTCATGCGCCTGATCTGGGTACCCACCTGGGACGCGGACACTTTTAGCTGCTTTGCACGTTCCTCATAAAATTCCTGCATTTGGGCGTTCCCGTCCTCCTCATAAGACTCCGCCATCTCTTCCATATATTTCTGCTCTTCCTGCAGAATATCCTGCATTTCCTTATAGGGAGCAATGCTGTTTTCTTGTTTTTCCTTCGTCTGTTTCAGAGTGAAATTTCCTGTCTTTAAAAGCTCTCTTAAGTCCTCATATTCCACCACGGCCCCTGCGGTATCGGAGTCCGCCTTAAGGCTTTCGGACTCAGCGGCAAAAGCCCGGCCAAAGGGAAGCAGACACAGAGAAAGGGCCAGGGCCAGCTTAAATCCCCATTTCCATCCTTTCATTTTTTTCCTCCTTTCCGTCTGCCGCCTATGATGCGGATGCCAGTCCGTTCACAGCCCACTGATACTCCAGCTGCGCCTTTAAAAGATCCATCTTTTTTGTCTCTGCACTGACCTGGGCCGCCGTACAGCCTGATTCCTGGGTTTCATAGGTTTTCTTCGTAATGGTTCCGGCAGCCAGGCGGAGTCCGGCGGCCTCTAATTCCCTTTCCTGTATTTTCAGGCTTTCTGCCGCCTGCTCATAGGAGGCCTTGGCAAGCATCAGGCTGTTATATGTGTTTTTTACGCTGGAAGAGATTGTCTCTTTCTGATTTTCATAGGTCTTCTGCTGGGTCTCTCTCACCGTATCGTTTCTGGCATTTTCTATCCGCCGTCCGGTGATCTGAAGATTGTAATTGTTTTTTAACGCGGTCTTAATATCCGCTTCCACCTGAATCGCCTCCATGGACTCAAGATCCGGTTCCGGTAATTTCCCGATTTCCACCTCATCCCCGTATTTCCATCCGAGGAGCACACAAAGACTCTTTTTTGCGGTCTCCAGACTGCTTTCTGCCGACTGGAGAGACGCCCTGGCCGTGGTCACCGCCTCCTTTGCCGCCTCCTCGTCGGACTTGACAGCCATTCCGGCGGCTTTTCTGGTGAGGACTGATTCATAAGAACTCTCTGCCTGAATCACATTTTCCTTCAGGCTTTCCAGACTTTTCATCTGGCTCCAATAGGTAATCATCAGGCCCTGAGCCTGCTTTACGATCGTGGCCTCCTCCCGGTCATACCCCAGCCGAATGATATCCCCGTCATCCACGTTGTTATCCCCCTGTGTCCTTAAATTATCCGCCTGGATTTCACCGCTTAAAGCCTGGGATATCTGGCTGGCATAGTTTTCATCGTCATCGGACGGATAAGAAATCCGCTCCGAAACCTCATTGGCAGAATCGTAGTATTCCTCTGCGATCTTTAAACTGGTCTTTCCCCTGTAATCCTTGTAATCAAGCTCATTCTGCTGCACAGTGGTATTGTACTCATGGACCAGTTCGGCAATCTCATCAAACTCCAGTTTATTGTCCCGTAAGGACGCCCATTTTTCTTCCGTATAGGCAAACTCCGGGCTGGCCGCCAGGGCCTGCATGGGAGTAAGTCCCATGCAGACAGCTATCATGCAAAACATTCCTTTTTTCCATCGAATCATCTGCACACCTCCTAAATATCCAAAACAGTCCGTTTCTTTCTTCCGTTCATCACCGCATAGTAAACGGGCAGGATAAACAGAGCCACCAGAATTCCTACGGAAAGTCCCCCGATGTTTACCACCGCAAGGCCCTGGGTGGTGGAACCGCTGCTTCCAAAGGCAAGCGCCATCGGAATCATGGAGAGAATTGTGGTAAGGCTGGTCATGAGAATAGGGCGAAGCCTTGTGGCCCCAGCCTCAATTAACGCAGTCTGAAGGTCCATGGTCATCCGGTACTGGTTCACTGTGTCCACATATAAGATCCCATTATTTACAACCGTTCCCACCAGAATCAGGAATCCCAGAATGGAGGTCATGCTGATGGAGACTCCTGTGACCTTTAAAAGTCCGAAGGAGCCCACAAGACTGAAGGGAATCGTTGTCATGACCATGAAGGAAAACTTCGGAGATTCAAACTGGGCTGACATTACAACAAACACCAGAAATACGGCGGTGGCGATGGCCTGGTACAGGGCGGAAAACTCGCTGGACATCATTCTGTCTCTCGTATTAACGCCCCGGGTAATGGTGGAGGAAAGCCTAGGTGCAATCACCTCACTGTCAATCTGACCCTTGGTATTCTCTCCCACATAGTCGGCCGTAATGGTGATCTGGTACTTTTTATCGGACTTCGAGATGGAGGACGGATTATCCCGGAACACAATATCTGCCACATCCATCAATGCCACGGATTTTCCGCTTCCCGTGGTAAGAATCACATCCTTAAGCTGAGAAACCGTCCGGTACTCCCCTTCCGGATATTCGGCGATCACATCAATTTCCTGACCGTCCACAATTAACGTGGTAAGCTCCATGCTGTCAAACATGCCCTTTACCTGGCTTCCGATCTGAGCGGCCGTAAGTCCCTCTGCGGAGGCCGCCACCTGATCCACCTTTACGGTGACCACCGGGGCCGTATTCTCCAGATCCGAATGAACATTCATCACATCCTCCCTGGCTGTCAGCTCCGCCACGATTTCGTCGCTGACTTCTTTGATTTCATCATAGTCTGTGCCGCTTAAAATCACCTCATAGCCTCTGGAACGCCCCATAAAGCTCATGGAGCCGTCGGCGCTTACCTCAATCGTACAGTTTTCAATGTCAACCATCTGGTTTTCCCAGGAAGACACAATCTCATCCTCTGTCATAGTCAAGCTGTCTTTCAGATATGCGGTCACAGAGCCGCTTCCGTTATTGTACCGGACCATATAGGAATCCACGTTTTCATCGCCGCTTACAATGGTTTCCACCTCCGTAAGGACAGCTTCCGCCTGCTCTGTAAGAAGTCCCGGCCTGGTCTCCACGCTGACGGAAATCTGACCTGTACTGTCCTGGGGCATGAGCTCGGTTTCCATGCCGCCCGCCATCTTTACTGTGGCAATGACCAGGAGCACAGAGCCTGCAAGCACCAGAACCTTATGCCTCAAGCACACTGGAAGCAGCCTCCGGTATGCCTCCTGGAGATGGACCATGGGCCTGGACATGAGAGCCCGTTCCGTTTCCTTTGGCTTATAAAGCATATAAGTAAGCGGCACAATGGAAATGGCCGAAAGTAAGGACGCCGTCATACAGAATATGATAGTATATCCCATAGGGCTGAACATCTGGCCGCTCATGCCATTTAAAAATACCAGAGGAATAAATACCACACAGGTGGTCACTGTGGAGCCTAAAATGGACTGGACCACAATGTTTGTACCCTCAAGGGCAGCCCTGGCATATTCTAAAAGTCCCTTCTGGTCCATACCAGCCAGAGAACGGAAGCAGCTTTCCAACACAACGATGGAGTTATCCACCATCATTCCGACACCCAGGGTCAGAGCGCTCATGGTAATTATGTTTAAGGAAAAACCCGCCCGGGTCATTAAAATCAGAGATACCAGAATGGAAGTGGGAATGGAGCTTCCGACAATCAGGGATGCCTTAAAATCGCCGAAGAACATGAGAATAATGATCATGGAGATCCCCACCGCAAGGATCATGGTAAAAGCCACATCCTTAAGGGAGTTTAAAATAGTCTCCGAGGTATCCCTGGCAATCTCAATGGTAAGATCCGAATCCTCTGCCATCAGTTTTTCCACCGCCTCATGGACATCATCGGAACAGGCCATGGCTGAAGCTTCCTGCTTTTTTGTAATGGAAATGGAGATGGTCTCCTGTCCATTGTACCTGGAAATACCGCCCCGGTTTTTCTTGGCCTGGTATACGTCTGCAATATCTTCCAAATACACGGTCTTTCCCGCCGCTGTGGTGATGGGGACCTGCAAAAGTTCTTCCAGAGTATTCGTATCTATGGAAGTGGTGACGGACAGCTCCAGATTTCCATACACCGCGTCACCGGACGGGTAAGAAAGATCGGCCGCGTTGATGGCGGAAGTAATCAGACTTGTGGTCACCTGATACTGCTTCATCCTCTCCGGCTTTAGCTCCACCCGGATGTACTCGGAGGAACCTCCCATGGAGGACACCTCCGCCACAGTGGAAAGCTGCTCCAGGACCGGGACCACATTCTGGTCTACATAATCATATAAGTCCTCCTCCGTACTGTGGGAAATGGAGAGCATCAGGGTGGTTCCCGCATTCATGCTCATTTCCATGACACTCACATCGGCATCCTGGGGGAGTCCCCTAAGGCCGTCCAGGGTCTGCTTTAACTCATCATAGGCCTCGCTCATGTCTTCGTCATACCCATATTCCAGCATAATCATGGCAGAGCCCTCGCTGGAGGTGGAGGAAACACTCTCTACCCCCTCCAGGGTGGTGACGGCATCCTCGATCACCTGGGTTACCAGCTCATCCACATCCTCCGGACCTGCCCCCGAATACATGGCCATTACAATCAGCATGGGCTGGTCTGTATCCGGCATCTGCTCCAGGGTTGCATTGAATACAGAAGAAATACCAAATACCAGCAGACAGAGCAGGGTCATAAAAACCGTAACCGGCCGCTTCAGTACAAATTTCGTAACACCCATAGACTAGCCCTCCCATTCTGCCGTTTCATCCACTGTCGGGGCCTTAACCTCCGATTCTTCCGGTATTCCGGATTCCGGTTCTTCAGTCCCGGTTCCTTCCGGCATTTCAGCCGCCGGATCCTTTGTTTCGGTTCCCTCCGGTGCTCCGGCCGCTGGTTTCTCCTGGCTGCCGCTTTCTTCGTTCAGACGGATTTTCGCGCCCTCATACAAATTGGAGCTCCATGTTTTAATCACCTGATCCTCAAAGGAAAGTCCCGAAAGCACTTCCGCATAGGTGTCATCGGTGAGCCCCACCTCGATGGCAGCAGTTTTTGCCGTTTGATCCTGATAGAGATATACAAAAGCATCCCCGCCGCTGTAATACACGGCGTCAATGGGAATCAGCATGGCATTCTCCGTTTTATTGGTCACCAGCTTAAGCTTTACCACGGTTCCCGTGGCCACCTCATCTGTATCCTCAAGCTGAGCTTCTATCTTAAACAGGCCTGTGGCCGAATCAACCATAGAATGAATGGCGCTTATGTGGGCTCCGTAGCTCTTCCCGTTCTTTTCCACAGTAAGCTCATCGCCCTCGCTTAAATTTTCCAGCATCCTTTGAGTCACATAAAACGTAATTTTCTTATTCCCCTCGCCGGAAATCACACAGAGCTGGCCATTGGTTGTCACACGGTCATAAACCTCCGTATCGCAGCTCTCAACTCTTCCAGAAATGGGTGCCGTGACCGTACTGTACTCCACCTGCCTGTCATAGGCAAGCTTTGCCGAGTTATACTGGAGCCTTGCAGACTCCACATTATTGACATACTGTTCATATTCCTGCTCTGACAGATCGCCGCCGTCATAGAGGATTTTCATCCGGTTTAAGTTGCTCTGGGCCTGTGACAGAGATACGGAGGCAGAATCCAGAGAGTTTTTGGCCGACTCTACCTGTTCCGTATCAATTTGAAACAACACCTGCCCGGCTGTCACCATATCTCCCGCCTTCACCTTCACATCCGTCACATCGCCGGAGGCCTTTGCATACACGTAAACCACATCCGAAGATTCCAGCGTTCCTGTAAGCCCGGTGGTTACGTAAATATTTCCCGTTTCCGGCGTCACCACAGACACAACGTCAGCCCTGGCCTGCTGCTCACCACCCGGCATCCCGCCCATTTCCTTCCCGGGGCCGCCTTCTCTTATATTTCCGTCATTTTGCTTTTTAAGGAAAAACAGCACACAAAGCAGTGCAAATACCACACCCAGTATGCACAGCCACAGCTTCCTTCCGTATTTTTTCATGATGTCATTCTCCCTTCAACAGTTCTTTTTTCCAGTTACTATAAAAATAAAATGTGAAAAAACTGTGAGGAATTTATCAGGATTCTGTGAGGATTCGTTTTTGTATGGTATACTATGCTCAAGGAAAAAGAGAAAAGGAGGAGGAGCCTTGGCCCGTTTACTGATTGTTGATGATGATGCCAGACTCAGGAAACTTGTACAGACCTATGCCGGACTGGAGGCCCATGAATGCGTGGAGGCAGGAAACGGCAGACAGGCACTGGAACTTGTCAGTTCCCAAAGCTTTGATCTGATCGTTCTGGATGTGATGATGCCGGAGCAGGACGGCTTTGAGGTGCTGGAGGAGATACGGAAAACCAGTCAGGTTCCAGTCATCATGCTGACCGCAAGAAGTGAGGAAGAAGATAAGCTTCTGGGATTTCGCCTCGGCGGGGATGACTATGTTTCCAAACCCTTCAGCCCCAGAGAGCTGATGGCGCGGATTCAGGCTATTTTAAAAAGGAATCAAAAAGTGCCGGACGAAGTGATCCAGTTTGGCGGCCTCTCCATTTTCCCGGCCTCACGGACCGTAACCCTTAACGGAAAGCAGTTAAATCTTCCGCCAAAGGAATTTGATCTTTTATCAAACATGGCACAAAACGAGCGCATTGTGTTCAGCCGGGAACGTCTTTTGGAGCTGGTGTGGGGCTACTGTTATTATGGAGACGGGCGGATCGTGGACACCCATGTGAAATCGCTCCGTGACCATCTCGGACCGTATCGCACAGTGATTCAGACTGTCTGGGGAGTGGGGTATAAATTTGAATACAACAAAGAATCCATTAAAGATAATTAGAAATATTTTCCCACGTTCAAAAATGGTCTTCCAGCTATGGCTCATGATGATGGGGCTGGTTTTATTTACCATTTCTTTCGTGTGGATCGTTCAGATCTCCTTGTTTGAGAGGAATTATAATGAATCGGTCCTTACAGACACCTGGAGCCGGTTAGAACCTGTCATGGACCAGCTGGAAAACGGGGAATTTTCTGATGATGATCAGTTTCTCCCTTTCTTAAGCCGGATCCTGGACGGAAGACTTCTTCTTCTGGACTCCGATGGAACGCCGAAGGCCTTTTATTCCTACGGATACCCGGCCAGTCTTTCCTCTGATTCGCCGGAATACCAGATCTGGGAATTTCTAAAGGACTCTGGTTATCAGGACGCCATTTCAGACCGGGAGTCCTTTCAGCATTCTCAGATTTTTAAAGGATGGGCTGTGAGTGTGATATTGGGAATCCCCATCCGCTACAACGGAAAAAACTGTTATCTGATCCTCCACCA
>CANRXD010000029.1 GCA_947643685.1 uncultured Clostridium sp.
GGAGGTATGGCAATGAAAAAGACAATAACTGTACAGGTGAATATGATGAATCTGATGTGCGGCATGTACATGTGCGGCATGATTTTTTGCTTGGAAAAAATTTCAGATTGTATAAATTCCTGTGTGGATTGTGTGTAATAAAATATCCTGTGCTTTTATTAAAAGAATGGGCCGCAGTTCCAATCGGGACTGCGGCTTTTGTTATGCAGGAAAGGCGATTCTTGTTTTATTAAAGGAGACAACTATGGCAGATCTTAACCCAATTATACAAATGAAAGAACTCGGAAAAGAATTTAAAGGTAGCCAGGGGAGCGTGAGGGCGCTGGAAAATATCAGTCTGGAAGTTATGCCTGGTGAAATTTTTGGAATCATCGGTCTTTCCGGAGCCGGAAAAAGCACTCTGGTACGCTGCATGAATTTTCTGGAAACGCCCACCGAAGGTGAGGTTTATTATGATGGAAAGCCTTTGTCAAAGATGAAGGATGCAGAATTAAGGAAAATTCGTCAGTCCATGGGAATGATTTTTCAGCAGTTTAACTTGCTGTCTCAGAGAAATGTGTTAAATAATGTATGTTTCCCCATGGAAATTGCAGGAATCCCCAGAAAACAGGCCTGTGAGCGGGCCAGAGAGCTTTTAAAGCTGGTGGGACTGGGGGACAGGGAGACAGCGTATCCGTCCCAGCTGTCCGGAGGACAAAAACAGAGGGTAGCCATTGCCAGGGCTATTGCTACCAACCCCAAGGTTCTGCTATGCGATGAGGCCACCAGTGCCCTGGACCCCAACACCACAAAAGCTATTTTACAGCTTTTAAAAGAAATTAATCAGTCCATGGGAATCACAGTCATTATTATTACCCATGAGATGTCTGTGATTGAAGCCATTTGTGACCGGGTGGCAATCATCGATAAGAGCCATATCGCGGAGATAGGGAGTGTGTCCCAGGTGTTTGCGGGTCCGAAGTCTAAGATCGGCCGTCAATTGATTCTGGGGGATGCAGCAAAGAAGGTGGAATTCGGCACAGGACGGTTGTTCCGTATTATTTTTGACGGGCTGGCTTCCAATGAGCCTGTAATTTCCAATGTGATTATGGCCTGCAAGGTTCCGGTAAATATCATGTATGCGGCCACCAGAGATATTAAGGGAAAAGCTGCCGGGCAGATGATTATTGAACTTCCGGACAGTGAACAGGAAATTGAGAAAGTCCTTCATTATCTGGAGAGGGCAAAAGTACCTTATGAGGAGGTTGGAAAAAATGACCTTTAAATTGCTTTCCATGTTTTTTGAGGAATTGGGAAATACTTTGGTTATGACCTTTGTATCCTCCTTTCTCGCTTATGTGATTGGGATTCCTCTGGGAATTCTGCTTGTGATCTGGGCAAAGGACGGAATCAGCCCAAGACCAAAGGTTCAGGAAATTCTGGGCATGGCCATTAATCTGGTCCGTTCCCTTCCGTTTTTAATTCTGCTAATTGCTATCCAGTCCTTTACCAGAAAGCTGGTGGGAACCACAGTCGGCGTGAGAGCCATTATTGTGCCTTTAACTCTGGCATCGGCTCCATATGTGGCAAGAATTGTGGAGTCTTCCTTAAAGGAAGTGGATTATGGAATCATTGAAGCGGCAAAATCCATGGGTGCTTCCACCTGGCAGATCATTTACAAGGTATTGCTTCCTGAGGCAAAGCCGTCTCTTCTTCTCAACGCGGCCATTGCCGTTACCACCATTCTGGGCTATTCGGCTATGGCAGGTTTCGTGGGCGCCGGAGGACTCGGTGCCATTGCCATCAACTATGGATATTACCGTACAGAAGATGGAGTGATGTGGACTGCCATTGTGTTTCTGGTTGTGGTGGTACAGGTTATACAGTCCCTGGGAATGTATCTGGTAAAGAGAGTGGACAAAAGGGTTCGTTAGAGATTGGGATTTGTATGAAATCTCCCTGGCTTAAGTCCCGGCGCGCAGGATATGGGACAGAGAGGTTCACATAAAAATGAAGATATGTAACGGTTTGGCAGGTCTGTACCGTTACAAAAAGACATCAAAGGAGATTTTAGATTATGAAAAAAACAGTATATGTAATTTTAGCGGCAGCGTTGGCTGTGGGTTCTCTTACGGCATGTGGTTCCGGGTCTTCGGATGCGGCAGATAAGACTATCGTGGTGGGGGCAAGTCCTTCCCCCCATGCGGAAATTCTTGCAGAAGCCCAAAAGATTCTTGAAAAACAGGGTTACACGCTGGAGATTAAGGAGTATAATGATTATGTACAGCCCAATGTTGCTTTGGACGCGGGTGATCTGGACGCTAACTATTTCCAGCATCAGCCGTATCTGGACCAGTTTAACGCGGAAAAGAAGATGGATCTGGTATCCGCAGGAATGATTCATTATGAGCCTTTTGGCATTTATGCGGGAAAAACAACATCCTTAGAGGGACTTCCCGAGGGGGCGCAGGTAGCTGTTCCCAACGATGCAACCAATGAGGCAAGAGCCCTTTTACTTCTGGAATCCCAGGGAATCATCAGGGTGAAAGAAGGGGCAGGCTTAAATGCGACCAAACAGGATGTAATCGAGAATCCCAAAAATGTAGAGATAATTGAGATGGAGGCAGCTCAGATTCCCCGTTCTCTTCAGGATGTGGATATTGCTGTCATCAATGGGAATTACGCTATTGGTGCGGGCTTAAAGGTAAGTGATGCGCTGGCCTGCGAAGATTCTGACTCCATCGGCGCTACCACCTATGGAAATATTGTAGCTGTTCAGAAGGGCCATGAGAGCGATGAAAAAATCAAGGCTCTGGTGGATGCGGTAAAGAGCAGTGAGGTCAAAGCGTTCATGGAAGAAAAGTACGAGGGCGCAGTGGTTCCCCTTTCATAAAGGGCGGACCGGCAATACATAAAGGCAGGAGGAAATGGAAATGGCAAAAATTGGCTTTATCGGTATGGGTAATATGGGTATGGCGATTATGAAGGGACTTTTAAAGTCCATGCCCCCGGAAGAAATTCTGTTTTCATCAGCCCATACGGACAAGATGGAAAAAATTTCAAAGGAGACAGGCGTGGCCTGTGCTGCCTCAAATTCAGAATGTGCAAGGCAGGTAAAATATCTGGTTCTGGCAGTGAAGCCGCAGGTATTGCCGAAGGTGTTTGCGGAAATTAAAGATGTGGTCACAAAGGAACAGGTGATTATTTCCATTGCTGCCGGATATTCCATTTCCGACCTGGCTGAGGGGCTTGGCGGACAGGTACGCGTGGTGCGAACCATGCCCAATACTCCGGCTATGGTAGGCGAAGGCATGACGGGGCTTTGCTATGAAGAAGCCCTGTTTACAGAAGAAGAGAAGGCGACTGTGGAAGCGTTGTTTACTGCAGTTGGAAAGACCGAGAAAGTCGAGGAAAAACTTCTGGATGTGGTTGCCAGCGCCAGCGGCTGTTCCCCGGCCTATGTGTATATGTTCATAGAGGCTCTGGCAGACGGCTGTGTAAAAAATGGGCTTCCCCGCCAGATGGCGTACCGTATGGCCGCGCAGGCAGTTCTGGGAAGTGCTAAGATGGTACTGGAAACAGGAAAACATCCGGGAGAGCTTAAGGATATGGTATGTTCACCAGGGGGGACTACCATCGAGGGTGTGGCGGCTCTGGAGCAGGGAGGCTTCCGCGGCGCTATCATTAAGGCGTGTGATGCCAACTATGAGAAAAACAAGAGGTTAAAATAGTATGGAAGCAACAATTCGTTTAAAGCGGGACCTGGCCTATACAGGAACAATTTTGAAGATTTACCGGGATACGGTTGTGGCCAACGGGATTGAAGAAGTTTACGATTATATCCACCATGACGGGGCGGCTGCTGTTCTTCCGGTCACAAAGGATGGAAAAATTCTCATGGTACGCCAGTACCGGAATGCTCTGGACCGGTTCACACTGGAAATTCCGGCAGGGAAGGTGGATGCGCCGGACGAGCCGAGGATCGAGTGCGCTTACAGGGAGCTGGAGGAGGAAACAGGATTCCGCACGGAAAAGCTGGAATATCTGATGACCATTAATACTACGGTAGCTTTTTGTGACGAGGCCATTGATGTGTTCCTTGCAAGGGATCTGATTCCGTCCAAACAGCATCTGGATGCGGATGAGAGCATAGATGTAGAAGAGTGGGAGGTCAAGGATCTTCTGGAACTTATTTACACAGGAAAGATGACAGATGGAAAAACAGTGGCTGCTATTATGGCGTTTGCCCAAAGGGAGGGGATCCGTTAAAAATAGCCGGAACTGTCCGGAATAAACGGGACAGGATACTCATATAGTGATAAAAAGGGCACTCTTTAAAAGCTCTCCTGCGCCTGGCTATGCGGCTGATTTCCCGCCGGAAGGTACAAAGAGTTTTTCGGGAGTACTCAAAAAGCCATATGAGGTGAGGCCGTGAATTATGTTGAAAGTAAAAAGGGCAGTCTGGAATTCTGGCTGTCTTTTTTTCTTATACTGGGAGCCGTTTTGGGAAGCCTGTTCTGTAACCGGATGGATGGACAGATGAAGGGGGAACTTCATGCGCTGGAGGGGAGTATGCTGTCCGGTGCAATACTTCTCAGGATGAATTTCAGAGAGTTATTTTTTAAAGTGGCATCCAGGCGGTTTGGTCAATTGTTTTTTGTGCTCCTTATAGCGATGACGCCTGCGGCCAGGGCAGCCTCTTTGTTTCTCTCCGGCTATCTGGGGTTTTCAGCGGCAGTGGTAGTCTGTGCCCTTACCATGGATGCAGGACTTATGGGAATTGTGCAGTACCTTTCTCTGATGTTTCCCCAGGCAATTTTTTATATGACTATTTACTATGTGGTATTTTGGTGGATGCCCCGGGAACAGAAGCGGCTGACGCTGGCAGCGGGAACTCTTCTTATGGCATTTGCCGCGGCAGGGGCAGTGGCGGAAAGCTTTGTAAATCCCTGGATTGCGGTACTTTTTCTGGGGAAATGAAAAATGAAGCAAAAAAAATTTATTCGTAGTATTCACAACATCTGGCCAAAGTGGGGGAACCTGTGGCCAGATGTTGCGTTTTTTGCGTATATCAGTAAAAAATGGATTGAAAGTGGGAAAAATATGTTTGATTTTATGAAAAAGTGAGGCTATAATGAAGGGAAACAGCACTTTTGGGGGAAAATTATACCGTTTGGGGGATGCATGGGACAGAAATGAAAGAGGAAATAAAACACTTTATTGAATACTTACAGCAGGAAAAAAATGCGTCAAAAAACACACAGGTATCATATGGACGTGATTTAATGCAGATGGCAGAATATATGGACAAAATAGGGATTACAGAGCCAGGGAAAGTGACGAAAACGGCGTTGAATTCTTATACTCTTTCGCTGGAAAAGGAAGGAAAGGCCGCAACGACGGTATCCAGGAACTTGGCCTCAATAAAAGCTTTCTTTCACTTTGAATTTAAAAACGGAGTTATAAAAAAAGATCCGGCAGAGGGGCTGCGTGCACCGAAGATTGAAAGAAGGGCGCCTGTGATTTTGACCATAGACGAGGTGAGCCGGCTTCTTTCGGAACCGGGGAACAGTTCTGCCAAGGAGATGAGAGATAAAGCGATGCTGGAACTTCTCTATGCCACGGGAATCCGGGTGTCGGAACTGATTCATTTAAAGATGGCTGATATCAATATACCAGTGGGATTCATAACCTGTCGGGATGAGCATAAGGAACGGATTGTACCCTTTGGAAGGGTGGCCAGGGATGCGGTGCTTAAATATCTGGAGCAGGCCAGGGAGGAGCTTTTAAGGGGAAATGAGTCAGAATGGCTGTTTATTAATTGCAGCGGAGGCGCCATGAGCCGTCAGGGCTTCTGGAAGCTGATTAAATACTATCAAAAGAAAGCGGGAATTGAGGAGGATATTACCCCCCACACCCTGCGTCACTCCTTTGCAGCACACCTTTTGGGAAACGGCGCCGATGTAAAGGCGGTTCAGACCATGATGGGGCATGCGGATTTAGCTACGACTCAGATGTATGCAGCCTATGCAGAAAATCATGCGCTGCGCGAAGCATATCGGGGAGCGCATCCCAGGACATAAAAAAGAATCCTGCCATGCAGGATTCTTTTTGCGGTAATTATTCCAGAGAGTTTAAAATACTTCGCGCTACCGAGAGCCCGTTGGCGGAAGCCTGCTGTAAGCCGCGGGTAACAGAAGCCCCATCCCCAATGGCACGAAGACCTTTGATACTGGTTTCAAAGTCCCTGTTGACGACTACCTTATTGGAGTAGAATTTCACTTCGACGCCGTAGAGCAGGGTTTCATCGCTGGCGATACCGGGCGTTACCTTGTCCAGAGCCAACAGCATTTCTTTTATGTCAACCATAATTCGATGAGGCAGAACCAGGGACAAATCGCCGGGAACAGCATCCTTTAAGGTAGGAATCAGATTGTTTCTGCAAAGACGTTCTTCTGTGGTACGGCGTCCTCTTTGGAAATCTCCGAATGTCTGGACGAGAATTTTTCCGTCACAAAGCATGTTGGAAAGCTGGGCGATATGTTTCCCGTATTCAATGGGGGTTTTGAAGGGCCTGGTAAAGTTTTTGGACACCAGCAGGGCAAAGTTGGTGTTGTTGGTTTTATATTCGGCTGACTTATAAGCATGGCCGTTTACCACCGCAAGTCCGTTTTCATAATATTCTGTGGCTACCTCTCCGGACGGATTGGTACAGAAGGTGCGGACCTTGTCGTCGAAGGTGGGGGTATAGTATACCAGCTTCGCTTCATATAAGTTCTTGTTTAAGAATTCCATAACTTCATCCCGGACCTCTACACGGACACCGATGTCCACAGTGCCCACCTGTGTCTCAATTCCATGGTCCCTGCAGATATGGGAAAACCAGTCGGAGCCTTCGCGGCCGATGGCGGACACAATTTCACCGGCATAATAGCGCTCATTTTTATGAGTTACGATACCTGTGGCCCTGCCATTTTCAATGAGAATATCCTGTACCATGGTGTTGAAGGCGATCTGTATTCCATGCTCAAGGAGATGCTCCTGAAGGCGGGTGTATATTTTATATCCTTCTTCTGTACCCAGATGGCGGATGGGACATTCGATGAGCTTTAAGTTGGCTCCAATGGCTTTTCTGCGGATTTCCTGAATTTCTTTCTGCTTGTCAATTCCGTAAACATTTTTATCGGCGCCAAATTCCAGATATATATTGTCAGACTCCTTAATCAATTCCAGGGCCTTATCATACCCCAAAATATCAGGGAGAGTTCCTCCTACATCCGGTGACAGAGACAGCTTTCCATCGGAAAAGGCGCCTGCGCCGGCAAAGCCGGTGGTAATGGAGCAAGGTTTGCAGCCCACGCAGACTCTGGTGGTACGCTTGGGGCATACGCGTTTTTCGATGGGACGTCCCTTTTCCACCATAAGGATTTTAAGCTCCGGTTTGTTTTTTATCAGTTCATAGGCACAAAAGATGCCGGACGGCCCGGCGCCTATTATGATTACGTCAAAGTGTTCTCCAGATTTCATATACATAACTCCCTTCGGCTTTTTATCCTGATATGTCTGAACGGCGAAGAACCTCGTCCAGGACCTGATACAGTTTATCCACTTCCACCGGCTTAAACAGATGGCCGTTCATGCCGCACTCCACCGACTTTTTCAAATCATCATCAAAAGCATTCGCTGACATGGCGATAATCGGTATGGTGTGACAGTCTTCCCGTTCCATGTTCCGGATGACCCTGGTAGCTTCCAGTCCGTCCATCACCGGCATCATAATGTCCATGAGGATCACATCGTAGGTGCCCGGCGGCGTTGTGCGGATGCGTTCCACCGCCTGGGCTCCGTCACCTACGCACTCCACTTCAAAATTACGCTCCTCCAGCAGACACTGTGCGATTTCCGCATTCAGTTCATTGTCCTCCACCACCAGGATGCGATACCCTTCGAAGGAAAGCTCTTCCGTATCCGTATTGCTCTCCTTACGCTCTCCCAGGGGCAGAGAAACGGCAAAGCTGAATATGCTGCCCTTTCCGGGGGCACTCTCCAGGTGGATGCTGCTCCCCATCATCTGAACCAGGCGGCTGCTGATGGAAAGGCCCAGGCCGGTTCCCTGTTGTTTGGAGGGGTTCGTTCCAGCCTGCTCAAAGGAACGGAAAACCCGCTCCTGCTCCTCTTTGGCAATGCCAATACCAGTATCCTGTACCGCAAAGCAGACGGTGGGGGCATCTCCTGCCGGGTCGGTTTCCTTTACGCTCAGTGTAATCCGGCCCTGTTCGGGAGTGAATTTCACCGCATTGCCCAGCAAATTGATCAGTACCTGGCTGATTCGCATTTTATCCGCCAGAAACCACTGGTGGGTCAGGACGATATCCTGCACAAAGGAAATCTTCTTTGCCTCAGTCTGTGGCAGAATCAGCTCCCGGATGGTATCCAGCATCTCATAAAGATCAAAATCCACAGGGTCCAGCTTCATTTTTCCGCTTTCGATTTTGGACATGTCCAGAATATCGTTGATGAGGCCAAGCAGATATGTGGAAGAGGACTGAATCTTTTGCAGGCAGTCCAGAATCCGTTCTTTCCCCTGCCCCTTTTGGAGGGCGATGGAACTCATGCCAATGATACCGTTCATGGGGGTGCGGATTTCGTGACTCATGCGGGAGAGAAATTCGGACTTCGCCTTGCTGGCAATATCGTGTTGCTGCTGGTTAAGCTGGCCCTGGATAACCTGCCCCAGCTCTGCCAGATTCTGAGACTCCTCAGAATTTTCCAGGAGACTCTGTGGTATGCCTAAGATGCAGACATTACCCATATAGCTTCCACTGTCATACATGGGAAGCACAATCCCCTGCTGGCCTGGCAGGACATTTAAGAAGCACTGAAGGATCTCCTGATGGCTGTCCTCGGGAGAGAAGTACCGGACCTCATCCTGGCCCAGCCAGCGAAGGAAGGAATCCCTTTCCTGTTCTTCATATTTTCGGGCGCTTTTTTCGATAATTTCTCCTGACTGCTGCCATTGATAAGACAGATAGTTGGAGTTAAAGTCTGTTCGCAGCTGAGAAACCAGCACGCCCAAAGCCTGATAGTATCTCCCGATTTTCCGGATCATCAGCATCATCTGTGCATGGAAGTCATCCCCCTTGCCAAAGAGGTTTAAGGCTGTCGAAACCAGGCTCACGTCTTCGCCGTATCCCGGGGAGTTGCTTTCCTGCTCCTGAAGCAAAGGAAGGGCAGTCTCTTCCTCTTCGGGGACCGCTTCGTAAAAGAGCGCCTGTTCTCCGGCTTCGGGATTGACCCGGCTTCGTGCCAGCTTTGCCATTCGGATCAGGCGTCCCGTACTGCATCCCTGCTTTCCCAGGGCCAGTCCGGCGCACATTTGAATGCGGAAGGTTTCCTTATGGAAATATTCCGATGCTTTTTTCAGAAATTGTTCCGTAAACTCCGCGGCCTGCGCCTGGTCTGTACCTGCCAGCCAAAGGACAGCCTCGTCCCTGTTCAGGCGCAGAGCCACAGTCCGGGAGCCGGTCCGTTCCGTAAATTCCAGACAACTTTCCCGGAGCATGAGCCCCAGCTCTTCCAGGATCATGTCCCCAAAAACGATGCCGTTTTTCTCACAGGTCTGTTTCAGCTGGCTCATGTACAGGCAGATCATTACACCTTCCGGCTGGTCCTTCCGGCGCCGGATGATCTGTTCCATGCCCCCGCTAAAGCTATAAAGTCCTGTGATGCCGTCTGTTGTGCTTTTTCTGTATTGCTCAGCCTCTCTCTCTTTCTGGTTCTGAATGTTGCGTATGCTTCCTACCAGCTTCCACCACTGCCCGTCTGAATTGTAGACCGCCTTGGCCGACAGGGCAACCCAGATGAACTCTGATTCCCCCGGCCAGCGCATCCGGAATTCGGTGTACGGGCTGTCCGGATCCCTCTGCACATCCTCCGTTGCTGCTGCCAGGTCTT
>CANRXD010000030.1 GCA_947643685.1 uncultured Clostridium sp.
GTCGGGGTTCTTTTCTTTCAGATAGCGTCCCACCCCGGTGATCGTGCCGCCGGTGCCGATACCACAGACAAATACATCAATTTTTCCATCCATGTCCTCCCAGATCTCCGGACCTGTGGTCTCATAATGTGCCTTAGGACCGCTGGGGTTGTTGAACTGATCCGGCATCCACGCATCCGGATCCTCTTTCAGAATTTCCTTTGCCCTTTCGATGGCTCCGGCCATGCCTTTTCCGGCAGGAGTAAGCTCAACCACGGCACCGCGGGCTTCCAGCAGCTTCTTTCTCTCTTCGCTCACATCCTCAGGCATAACCACTATCACCTGATATTCTCTCGCACGGGCAATGGAAGCCAGGCCAATGCCGGTGTTGCCGCTGGTGGGCTCCACAATCACATTTTTTCCGCGGGCAATCAGGCCCGCTTTTTCTGCGTCATCCAGAAGCTTCAATGCCAGTCTGTCCTTAGAGCTTCCTCCAGGATTGAACATCTCCATTTTTGCATAGACTTTGGCAACTGTCTGATGCTGTTCACACATTCTCGGCAGCGCCACCATCGGGGTATGACCGACTAATTCCTCCAGACTCCCATAAATTTTTCCCATAAGCTACGCTCTCCTTTCAAAATATGCACGTAAATTGTCTACTATTTCACCGAAAGTTTTTCCGGTTTCCTCTACGGTTACATCTGCATAATGTTCATAATATGGAACACGTTCCGCGTACAGGTCTCTCAGGGTCATGCCGTCTTTTAAGACCACCCCCCGGTCCTTTAAATTACCCAGGCGTGTTTCCAGGTCTTCATACTCAATTTTTAAATACACGATTGTTCCGATTTTCTGTAAATGTTCCATAGCTCTTGAACCATAAATCACACTTCCGCCGGGAGCAATCACGGACTTTGTCACTTCCAGTCCGGCATTGGCGTCCTCCTCCACAGCCATAAATCCATCTAGGCCCCGCTCCTCAATGATTTCCCTTAAGAGTTTTCCCTGCTGCTCCTGTATCACCAGATCCACATCCACAAAGGCATATCCCAGCCGTTTGGCCAGCAGAACTCCGACTGTACTTTTTCCGGAAGCCGGCATGCCTATCAATACTATATTATTTTTTTCTCCCACTTGGCCCTGCCCCTCTCTTTCTCACACTGTATCCAAAAGTCCCCAGACACTCCCCCAGACCATAATATCTCCCATGGGAGTAGGCAAGGGGCCTGGCATCTGATAAATGGAAGGTGTCCTTTTCATCCATATATGCCTCATCCACATGAACGGCCACCACCTCCGCCAGGAACATATGATGGCTCCCCAGTTCATCCACACGCTTAACTCTGCACTCCAGATTCACCGGGCATTCCTTAATAAGTGGTGCCAGAACCTGACTGGCCATTTCCCGGGTAAGCCCTGTGGCCTTCCACTTATCGGTATCACGACCGGATTTCACTCCACAGTAGTCTGTGGCATAAGCTAATTTCTCTGTTGTGAGGTTTACAACAAACTCTCTGGTCTCCTGTATCATATGATATGAATATCGCTCCGGACGCACACTGATGGACAGCATAGGCGGATTGGTGCAGACCGTCCCGGTCCATGCCACCGTAATAATATTGGAATTTCCCTTTTTATCCGCCACCGACACCATCACCGCGGGAACCGGGTACAGCATGTTTCCAGGTTTAAACTGCCGTTTTGCCATGGTATCCTCCCTACTGCTGAAGCGCCATCATAATCTGAGGCGCAAGTTGTTTTTTTCTGGAAACCACACCGGGAAGGTGGACAAGCCCATCCAGCTTTTCTTCGCTTCCATCGTCCTCATCAGAGGTATGGAATGCGCTGGCCACAAGCTGCTCAGCCCCCTGGCCCACGCAGACCAAGTCAGTGGATTCCGTAAGAATGTTTGTCAGCATAAAGAACATCATGTCAATATGATGCTGTTCTCTGGCCTTTTCCGAATATAGGAGCATTCTTTCTTTTAAAACCTCCAGTTCTTCGGAGTCTAAAGATGTAATCTGTCCGATTCCGAACACAGACTTTCCAACAGAGAACCGCTTGAAATCCTGATAAAAAATATCTTCATCTGATTTTCCCTTTAAATTGCTTCCGGCCGCGAACATCTTCTTGGCATACTCCTCTGCATTGATCCCCGCAATATCGGCCAGCATCAGAGCCACAGTCTTATCCATAGACGTACAGGTGGGAGAACGGAACAGCAGCGTATCAGAAATAATCGCGCTGCAAAGGAGACCTGCAGTCTTTTTATCAATTTTCACACCATTTTCCTGATACATCTGGCAGATAATGGTTGCTGTGCAGCCCAAAGGCTGATTTCTGAAAAATACCGGTGACATGGTTTCCACAGTTCTTAAACGATGATGATCGATAATCTCGCGGATATCGGCGCTTTCCACGCCTTCCACTGCCTGATTTTTTTCGTTGTGATCCACAAGAATAATCTGTTTTCCCTTGGCACCCAGTAAATTGCGGCGGGAAATCATCCCCAGATACTTCCCATCACTGTTTAAGATTGGAAAATCCCGGTGGCGCTTGCTGGCCATGATTTCGCGTATTTCATCCAGGTAATCTTCATCGGAAAAGGCCACAATATGATCCGTGGTCATAAAATAACTCACCGGCATGGACTGGTTTATCAGGCGGGCCGTGGTATAGGTGTCATACGGAGTTGTGATTACCGTACAGCCACGCTCCTGCGCCAGCTTGCGGATGGTCAGAGAAACACCCGCCCCCTCGCAGACAATGATGCAGCCCGCTTCCATTTCAATGGCACAGAGTTGGGACTCATAGCGGTTTCCTAAAATCACAAGATCATGTTTTTCAATATAATTTTCCATCAGATCCGGGTTGGCGGCAGCAATAAGAACCTTTCCTCTGTCAAAATAACATTCCGAATCGCCCACAACCATGCTGCCCTCCAGCGTATCCAGAATATTTGCATATTTAGTGCGTGCTTTGGAGATAATGCTGCTGTCATATAAATCCATGTAGGATTTTGTAATATCGCCAATGGTAATAACTCCCTCTAAAATACCGCCGTCAGCGACAACGGGAAGCGTAACCACATTATTTTCCTGCATAAGGCTCCATGCATTTTTCAGGGAAATGCCGCGGTCTACGCCCTTTGTCTTTCTGATTTCTATGTCCTTTACCTGAGTTTTTACATTTTCCACCAGCCGCGGAGAATCCACCTTAAAGTGTTTCAATACAAACTGAGTTTCCGGATTTATATTTCCTGCCCTGCATGGTTCGTATTCCTCCCCATTTAAAAGCTGTTTCAGGTTTGCATAGCATATGGCGGAACAGATGGAATCTGTGTCGGGATTTCGATGTCCTAAAACTAAGATTTTCTGTTTTTCCTGATTTGGCATATATGTAGGTTCCTTTCTGTTATGTATGGTTGATTATGAGTAACTGGTGAGGATACTGAACCGTTACGATTATGAACCGCTTTCAGGAGATATTAATATCCGGCTGTTGCTATTATGATTATAACATACTCCTCACCGTATGGCTCTTATTTTTTTTCGACATCTGAAGCTGGTGTGTTTGATAGGGCGCATTTACTATTCACGGGGCATCTTCTTGCCCGTCTTGGGACGGGCAAGAAGCATCGGGCGTCCGCCCGATGGGGAAAACCGGACGAAAATTGCCTTATAAGCAAACTTAACGTCTATTTTCGTCCGGTTTTCCCCGCCCTGCAAACTGTAACTTTCATAATCTGTTTACACTGTGTTCACATTTTATTCATATGTGCTTTTTATACTAATTGCATAGAAGCAAATGAGTTTTGCCTCTTAAATTAGACAAATTGCACATAGATTTTTCATAATTGCCCCGGTTGTCGCGACCGGGGTCTCCTCATTTTAAAAGCCGGGTGCCGGCAGAAAATCTGCCGCAATAGCGGTGCGTGAGAGTTTCCGAAGGTACTCAGGCATTATGATGGATGGAAAGAGCTGTATACGGACAGGTATCCTTATCCGCCCGCGTACAGCTCTCCCTTTTCGTTTATTCTAAAATCAGCTTCGCCGCACCATAAATCCCCGCATCATTCCCCAGGGTGGCCAATAACACTTTAGCCTTTCCGACCGCCATCGGGGACATCTCGTCATGATACTTCTGGATTTTCTCAGTTAAAAATTCTCCTGCCTTTGAAACGCCGCCGCCTATTAAGTAAACCTGCGGATCCAGCACCATGGTGATACTGGCCAGTGCCCAGCCCAGATAACGACAGGAAGTCTCCACAGACTCTGTTGCCAGCCGGTCTCCCTTTTTCGCCTCATCCAGCACATTTTTAGCCGTAATATTCTTTATCTCTCTCAGGGACGAGGGGCACTCATTGGCGGCCAGAAGCCGGGTGGCCACTCTGGCAATCCCCGTAGCAGAGGCCACCTGCTCCAGGCATCCATAACCGCCGCAGTTGCACTGTTCCGTTTCGCCCTCTACCACATGCATGTGGCCGATTTCCCCTCCGGTTCCTTGCATGCCTGACCAAATTTTTCCATTTAAAATAATGCCGCCGCCGACTCCGGTTCCCAGCGTCACCATGACCATGTCCTTGTATCCTCTGCCGCCGCCCTGCCATATTTCACCGAGGGCCGCCACATTAGCATCATTGGAGCTCCTGACCGGCATTCCGTCTAAAAGGCGGCTTAACTCTTCCTGAGCGTTAATATCCTTCCAGCCCAGATTCACACAGAATGCGACATATCCATTATCCAAAACGGGTCCGGGAAGTCCCATGCCCGCCCCGGCAAAATCGGAGAGGGACATATTCCACCCTGCGGCCTTTTCTTTAATGGAAGCTGCAATATCTCCGAGGATATATTTTCCGTTCTCTTCCTTCCTTGTGGGAATCTCCCATTTTTCCAAAAGAGTCCCGTTTGCCTGGAACACACCAATTTTTACTGTGGTTCCACCAATGTCGATTCCTATACACTTTTGGCTCATATCTGCCTCCCCAAGACCCACTGGCCTTGCTTTATTTTTACAGTGCTTTCACAGTATTTACCACATTTTCCACAGTAAATCCAAATTTTTCAAACAGCTTTCCAGCCGGACCGCTGGCGCCAAAGCCCTTCATAGTAACATATGCGCCATCCAGACCCACATACCTGCCCCAGCCGAAATCAGAAAGAGCTTCCACAACCACTCTCCTGCGGACAGCCTTCGGCAGCACGGACTCCCTGTATTCTGCGCTCTGTTCTTCGAACAGCTCCATGCAGGGCATGGAAACCACACGGACTTTTCTCCCCTCGGCCTCAAGCTCTGCCTTTGCCTTTACAGCCAGGTCTACCTCAGAACCACTGGCAATGAGAATTGCCTCCGGCATCCCCTCACAGTCGTCAATCACATAGCCGCCCTTTAAAGCTTCCTTACTGCTTCCCGCAACCGGATTTAAGTTCTGTCTTGTGAGAACCAGGGCGGTAGGATTCTTTTGGGAAGTGGCTGCTGTCAGCCATGCGGCAGATGTCTCTGTTGCATCACAGGGGCGGAATACGCGCAGATTCGGCATCGCCCGAAGCATGGCAAGCTGCTCAATTGGCTCATGAGTCGGGCCGTCCTCACCAACCCCGATACTGTCATGGGTGAATACATATGTCAGCGGAATGTTCATAAGAGCGGACAGTCTTGCCATTGGCTTCACATAATCACTGAATACAAAAAATGTGGCGACATAAGCCCGCAGGCCGCCGTGAAGCATAATGCCGTTTCCGATCGCCGCCATGGCTGACTCCCTTACGCCAAAGTGCAGATTTCTTCCCTCAGGAGTTTCTGCGGAGAAATCGCCCGCGCCCTTCATTTCTGTCTTGTTGGATGGACCAAGATCAGCGGATCCGCCAATCAGATTCGGCATTTCATCCTTTAACAGGTTGAGCATTTTTCCAGAAAGAGAACGGGTTGCCTCTGGTTTTTCTTTTTCAAGCCAGAATTTCTCATTGTTTATCAAAGCCTCCGGGGTCACATTGGCATGATACTTCTCCCAGAGTTCTTCCATCTCCGGGAATTCTTCACAATATGCGGCAAACATCACATTCCACGCAGCTTCCACATCCGCCTTTTCCCGTGCCATTTTCGCAAAATGTTCATAAACTTCTTCCGGTACAAAGAACGGCTCTTCATAGGGCCAGTTTAAGTTCTCTCTCATGGCCTTCACATTGTCAACGCCCAGCGGTTCCCCATGGGCGCTGGCCTTCCCCTGCTTTGCCGGGCAGCCATAACCAATTTCCGTCTTAATGGTAATGAAAGACGGCCGCTCTGTTTCTGCCTTCGCAGCCTCAATGGCCAGGCCGATGGCATCCGTATTGGTTCCATCCTCAACCGTAATGGTCTGGAAACCAAAGGCGCGCATTCTTTCCTCCACATTCTCACGGAACGCAATGTCTGTGCTTCCCTCAATAGAAATCTTATTGGAATCATAAAGAACGATTAATTTTCCAAGTCCCAGCGTTCCCGCCAGAGAAAAGGCCTCAGAGGAAATTCCTTCCATCATGCAGCCGTCTCCGCCGAGGACATAGGTATAGTGATCCACCACCGGATAATTGTCCTTATTAAATATGGAGGCCAGATGCTTTTCTGCCAGAGCCATTCCGACAGCCATGCCCATTCCTGCACCCAGGGGGCCTGTGGTTGCTTCCACTCCAACGGTATGGCCGTATTCCGGATGCCCGGGAGTCAGTGAGCCAACCTGTCGGAAATTCATAATATCCTCTTTCTTCAGCCCATATCCAAATAAGTGCAAAAGGGAATATAACAGCATGGAGCCATGTCCTCCGGACAAAATGAACCGGTCACGGTTTGCCCAGGACGGATTTGCCGGGTTGTGGTTCATGTGGTTCGCCCACAACTCATACGCCGCCGGAGCACAGCCAAGGGGCAGTCCCGGATGTCCAGAGTTAGCTTTCTGGATCGCATCGGCGGACAAAACTCTAATGGAATTAACTGACAAATTGTCGATCGCATTCATGATTCTTCCTCCTGTGAATTTCCTCTTTAAATGTAACAGTTCAGCCTTGCATCTTCTTACCCGCATGCCGCGGACCAGAAGCTCCGGGCGTCTGCCCTATGAATCTTCGCACGGATGAACTGTTATTTTAATTTAATTTCTTTCATCACATCACTGCCGGCTACAATCAGACTGTTCAGATGATTTTTTCCTGCACGGACGCAGGAAACCGGGAAATCAAACTGCCCGTCAAACTTTTTATGGCCGTCCAGATTGTAAATCCTGCACGACTCCTCATTATACAGGATAATTTTGTCGCCGTCAATTTCGACTCCACTGTATGGGTAATCAAAATCAACACTTGCGGCCCGCTTTCCATCCGTGCTGTAAAGATCCAGACGGCTGGAACTTCCGGAAGCGTTGTCCACCACCACCCCGGCATACCGGCCCGAATAGCAGATACTTTTAATCTCCTCCTCCACCGGAACCGTTACGACTGTCGTATCCGGAATCACATTTTTCACAGAAATAAAGGTCATTCCCTTATCAGAAAACGCACAAACCGTTTCTTCATTGAGATACCGGACCCGTGCAACCATCTTTCCGTCAAATTCCTCCTCGAAAGCACCTATGAAACGGTTGTTTACATTTTTTCCGATTTCTGAGAAATCATAAAACACCACCTTGTTTTTAAGGGCGCCGTTTTTCAAAAAGGCCACCGACATGACAACCTGCTTCCCGTCCGGGGAAAGAGCAAGATCAATGGGATACCCGTCACCGGATAACAGCATTTTAATATAGATTCCCAGCTCCTCTCCGTCTTTTTTAAAATAAAAAACATAGCTGGCCGTGCTGTCCTCCACCACGGCGGCGGTCACGCCTCTAGCTGAAACAGCCGCCTTTGTGATGGGAAGCTGGGTTTTCGCCACCCCTGTGCACCCCTCGCGATTGCAGATATACACCTGGTTTCCCTGCTGGTCCGCAATCACTGCATAATCACCATTCACGTTGATAATGGGGGTTTTCATTTCATACCCCTGGGTCCAGATAGTTTTTCCTGAAGCGTCTATGTAGGAGGCACCATCCTTGGTATATTTAATCATATTGTCGCCAAAATACTCATATTGTACAAAGCTGCTGTCGCTGACCACCTTACCTGTCTCATTCCCCGGGGTACCTTCTTCCTCCTGTCCCCCGCCCTGAACGCCGTCAGAAAACCGCATGGACTGCTCCCAGGACACATCATATTCTGTATATTCATATTCATTCTGGTACTGATACCAGCAAAAGCCTGTTGCCGTAAGAAACACTGCCAGCACCAGAAACATAAAGGTTTTCTTCCTTCGTCTTTGGCCGAGGGCCTGACGGAGAGTATCCTCACTGTCCTCCTCTTCTTTATAAAAGGGCGGGCGGTCCTGTTTCGGAGTCTGGACAATGTTATTGCGAAGCTGTCGTTTTTTCTTCTCCCTGTCCATGGAACTCATACCACTCATATAATAAATCTCCCGGAAATGCCTATATGTTCTCAGTATACACCATTTCCAGGAGATTCGCATTAAATTCTTTCTTAATTATGGCAAAATCAGTTTTTGGCCGGCCAGAATCCGGTCCTCATCTTCCAGGTTATTCAAGCGGCAGATTTCTGCCAGATGTTTCAGATTATCATAATTTTTCCAGCAGATCCCGTACAGGGTCTCTCCCTCTCCGACTTCATATATATGATATCCATTTGCCTCGGCCGCCGCATAATCTATGGGTTCACGTTCCGGCTCTTTAATATCTCCCTGGCCGGCTTCCTTCCCCATTCCTACCAGATTCTGAGAAGATGGCTCTTCCTGGCCAGAACCACCGGTCTGATCTTTTGGTTCTGTCTGGTTCCCCGGTTCTGTCTGTACGGGCGGCGCTGCCTCCCCGGTCTGGCCACTCTCGCCGGTTGCCGGATCACTGTCCGTCCCCCCGCTGTCTGCACTCCCGTCTTCCGCGGACGGCACCGCCTCTTCCACCATAGTGGAATCCGCGTCTTCCGCTTTGGCCTCTTCCTTTTCCGGTATACTGCCCTCCATGGTCTCGTTTCCATAGGATTCTCCGGTTTCCCCGGCTGCCGTTTCTACCGGATGTACATTTCCCGGCAGCTCCTCAATTACAAAATCCGGTTCCTCCGCTTTCTGCTTCTGATACTCGTCCCAGTTGGAAACTCCCGCAGGCAGAACAGAAGTCAGAACGCTTTCCATTCGCTGCATTTTCGTGTAGTTATTGACCAGCACCACACCGCCTGCCAGAACTGCCACAGAAAGCATTCCGCAAATCATTCCCAGAGTGCTTGTCCGATGGCTCTGTTCCTTTGCCTGTTCTTTTTTCACCACCATACGCTGTCTGAAATCCTTGATTACCTTCTCATGGGAACCTGATTCAATCCGATGTACATCCTTTCTGGTAATCATATAATCCTGCATCATCTGATTTCTTTCGTAATAAACGCAGTATCCCTTCAGTCTGTAAAACCCGTCATCGGACGTGACATAAACCGCCTCTTCGCCTTCCAGACCATGGTTTAAATACATAAGCTGGTTTTTACCCGCAAAATACTGTCCATGCTGTTTCCAATAATTAAGCGGACTAAGCTGGCTCCCCGGTCCGCCGCACAGAAACCATCCCTGTACAGTTCTCTTGGGAAATGCCTCCTCAATGGCCTGATACGCCTTTTTCCAGGCATTGTCCGAGAAATTAATCTTTTCCCCGTTTACCTCCACGTCTTCCATTTCCATGGCGCCATCTACAAATATGTATGGAGTCCCATCATATTGTTCCACATTTCCCAGTAAAAGTCCCACCC
>CANRXD010000031.1 GCA_947643685.1 uncultured Clostridium sp.
GGGGGGGGGTGGGGGATGAGGCGGGCTTACCCGCTTTGCTTTGCAATAAGAATAATAGGAAAGATGCAAAAAGAGGGCGTTGCGGGTTTTGATTTTTTTACGTATAATAGTTTCTGTTCACGGGGAATATCTTCCTTTGGACAAAATCTGTCAGGGAGAAATACGAAATGTACAAGAAAAGATGGTTTCAGATTCTGCTGCTGTTTGCGGCTCTTCTTATGGTGGATGTGGCCGGGACGGCACTGGTTCTTCGGATGTTTCCACAGGCGGTTATTGAAACAGATGCGCTGTTTGGAGAAAATAATGGAAATTTAAAAGAGTTTGAAGCAGACAGCGGGGGAGTGCTGACGGCGGTGTCCGATGACCCATGGATATCCTATACCTTTGGAACGCCCTGGAATGTGCGGCATATTGAGGTTAAAACCTCCCATGTGGGCGGGCCGGAGACGGAGGCACAGTTTTATCTCCTTCCCTCTCTGGGATACCGGGCCGTAACGCTTTCCGAGGGGGCCATATCCGTTGCCTTCAGCCGGGCCCAGGGACGAAAAGGCGTGACCGGGATCCGGTTTGACCTGGCAGCCGTTAAAGGGGCTTCTCTTTCAGTGGAACGGGTGATTATCAACGGCCGGAAGGCAGTGGTGATGGAATGCCAGCGGATGATGGCGGCGGCCGTTGGCCTGGCCTTTTTGCTTCTGACAGAAGCGGCCGGATGGTACCGGGTGTTTTCGGAACGAAAATCCAGCCGGTACGGGGGCGGACCTGTGATTTTGGGAGCATCGGTACAGGCAGTGCTTAAGGCTTTATTTTTATGGGCTTTAAGAGGGTATCTGATGGATAACGATGGAAGCGGCCATCAGTTTCTGCTCTGCTGGATGATGGTTCTGAGCGTGGAGGTCTTTAGTGTATTGGCCCTGCATCTGGGCGCCGGAACGCGTCGGAAAAATATCTGGTGGTGTCATGTTCTGCTGGTCCCCTTTGCCTTTGCACAGTTTTCGGCGGCAGAATTTCTGGGAATGACCACGTTTGACTTCCAGACGCCGGTATATCTGGTTCTCAATCTGCTTGTATGTGCACTGGCGGCAGCGGCGCTTCTTTTTCTTATCCGCCAGGGGGCCATTGCATTTTCTGCTGCGGCTCTTATATTTATGGTTCTTTTCATTGCCAATCATTATTATGGAATGCTCCGGGACAATCCGCTCCAGTATTTTGACCTGGCCCAGGCGAGAACAGCGGTCAATGTAGTGGGGAATTATACCCTGGCTCTGGATGTGCAGGTGGTGGCCGCTGCCCTGGAAACGGTAATTTTGATCATTGTGGTTTTTACGGCGCTGGGAGTTGAAAGCTTTGGATGGAAGCTTCGGACTGTGGCCGGGAATCTGGCGGCGGTGGCGGTTGCCGGTGTCCTTGTGTATGTGTGGATTCCCACTGTCGGGAATTTTTCCAATCTCCAGATTATCAGCCGGGAAAAGGGATATCTCCTTTCCTTTGCGTCCTTTATTAAGATGGGGCAGGTGAAACGTCCGGAGGGCTATTCAGCCCAGGCAGCCGGTGAGGCTCTGGCACCCTTTGAATATGAAGGAGCGGGGGAAGGAAATACCCCGAATATCATTGTAATTATGGACGAGGCTTTTGCAGACCTGCCGGACCTTTATGGATTTGAAACGGACGTGGACGTCCTTCCCAATATTCACAGCATGACGGAGAATACCATCCATGGGCGTGTTCTGGTGTCTGTATATGGCGGCGGAACTGCCAACACGGAATATGAATTTCTCACAGGCAACAGCCTGCATTTCTTCCCCATGGGAAGCAGCCCTTATGTGCAGTATACGGGAAGCCGCCAGCAGTCTTTGGCCTGGAAACTTAGTGAGATGGGATATAGCCATATGGGGTATCATCCCTATCTGGCCATCAGTTACCGCCGGGCTGTGGCATATCCGTTTTTGGGCCTCACCCCCTTTTATTCCATTGATGATGAACTTCCCTATGAAGACTGTCTGCGGTCTTATGTCAGTGACCGTTCAGACTTTCAAAATGTCATTCATCTCTATGAGGAGCGGGAGCCTGGCCAGCCGTTCTTTATTTTCAATGTAACCATGCAGAATCACGGAGGATATTCTTTGGAGAAACCGGAGATCAGGGCAGCAGTAAAACCGGAAGATGAGGCGCTTCAGAAACCATCGCTTCTGGAGTATCTTGCGTTAATTCATGAAACCGATGCGGCTTTCGGAGAACTGGTGGATTACTTTTCCGGGGTGAAGGAGGATACCATTATTCTCATGTTCGGTGATCATCAGCCCAGCATGGAGGCGGATATCGCTGATACCATGGACCGGTATCTGAAAGAGAAAAATGGAATGGCAGATTTACAGGGACGATATTATTCCACGTTTGTCATGTGGGCCAATTTTGATATGGAAGAGAAAACAGACGTGATAACTTCTCCCAATTATCTTCGGTCCATGCTTTTGGACCAGGCAGGAGTAAAACTCAATGCCTATGAGAAATTCTTACTGGAGCTGTCCCGGGAGTACCCGGCCATCAATGCCTATGGCTTTCTGGACCACGAGGGAGAGTGGCATTCCAGAGAAGAATCCGCCGGGGGTATGCTGGAACAGTATCAGTATCTGGTTTATAATAATGTTTTCGACAAAAAGAACGTAATTTCCGGGTATGAATAACAGGAGATGCCACCCGGAGGATTTTCCGCTTATAACATGGCATCTGCCTGCCGGACGCTGAGATGTATCGTAACAGAGGCGGAAGATTTTTACGATTGGTATTGGAAGGGATCTATGAAGGAAAGAAAAGAAATACTGGATTATGGAATGACGCTGCCGGACGTTTATATGGACACTCCGTTTCACGATGATAACTGGGTGCTTTTGCGGTGTCGGAAAAATAAGAAGGCCTTTGCATGGACCTATGAGAGAAACGGGTTTGTCTGGGTCAACGTGAAGGTGGATCCGGAATGGCGGGATTTCTGGAGACGGGCATATGATGCGGTTCTGCCGGGGTATCATCAGAATAAGGAGCACTGGAACTCTGTCCGATTAGATAATAGTATTCCCGATGATGAAATTAAGCGTATGGTGGCGGAAAGCTACGATTTAGTCAGAAAGAAAAGTTCCAGATAGCAGAAAAACATATTTTGGTGCGGTATTGCATAGGATGGTAAAAACGATTTCAGGGGTAGACCCATGAAAGAATATATTGAAGAGCGGGCCATCCAGATAGCCAATTACATTATTGATGAAAATGCGACTGTGAGGCAGACAGCGAAAAGGTTTGGAATCAGTAAAAGTACGGTACATAAAGATGTCACAGACAGGCTGATCCACATTAATCCGGGGCTTGCGGCCCAGGCGCGTGTGGTGCTGGACGTAAATAAAGCAGAGCGCCATATCCGGGGGGGACTGGCGACCAAGGAGAAATATGAGCACAGGCTGCAGGCCTGCAGCCGGGAAGACGGGAGATAACAGATATGGAGCAGGAGAAGGCATCCGGGAAGGGGAGGATGCCGGATGCTGCAGGAAAGGAAAATGCGATGGAAGGGGTGAGGTGCCCGGAAAAGAGAAGGCACTTTGCCTCTTTTTTGTCTCATGAAAAAGTTTTGATGAATAAATATGCAAAAACAGGGTGCGGGATGGCCTTGTATTTTTTGGCGTACATGACATTTCCTGTTAAAATGTCATCTCAAATAGTAGACATTTTTGGTAGAAAGGTGTAAAATATGGTAAGCTAGTTTTATTTTAGCCTGATGTTTTTCTAAAAAAAGTTATGATTTGAGATTTAAGGAAATAAGGTGGAGGAAGTATGGGAATTAAACGCAGAGTGATTGTTGGAATAGCAGTACTTGTGGCGGTGATACTGGCGGGTACTATCACTGGTGGGTATTTGCTTACGGGAAACAGCAGGAAGGATTTCCCGGCGGACGGTTATGTGCTGGAGGTTGTGGATGAGGAAAACAGCCAGAGCCCGGCAGAATTGACCTTTGCCACAGGAACGAAGTATATGGGGAAGTTCCCTTCTTCTTTTACTTTTCGTGACATAGAAGGCGACAAACATGTGATTGGCGCTGATAATTATATTCATTATGCAGACGGGTCCCTCAGTGCTTTTTCCGACGGTATGGCTGTCAATATGGATGAAGTCGGACAGGGGTATCTGGATTTTTACCGGGTTGGGGCCGGAATGGTTATGGCCAGTGCCAACGAAGGCTGGCAGATTGATAACAATAATAATAATATGGATTTCAAGGAAATTCTCTGGCAGCTGTCGGAGGAGAAGGTTCTTGCGGCTTCTGATAAGATGACTCTGGAGCTGACAGGACGGGAACCGGAAACGGTATCGGGCTATCTGGAAGTTAAGTGGCTGGACAAGGATATTGTGCAGGTTGCCAACAATGACCTGGTATATCAGACCGTGACGGCCGGGGGTAAGATTACATATGCAAGCGGAGCTGTGCTGGACCTGCAGGAGGAGAATGTGAAGGGGCCGGACGGTACGGTGCGCTTTACTTTAAGGGAGCTGGCGGCGGATATGAATAACGGCGGTATCTCGATCCAGTCCGACAGCGGGGAGAACTGGCGGCCTCCGGAATTTAATATTCAGGTTCAGGACGGTAAAGATGGCGAGGCGGGCGAAACCGGCGCAGCCGGAGAGACCGGAGCAGTCGGAGAGACCGGAGAGGCCGGAGAAGATGGTGAAGACGGCGAGGAAGGTGAAGAGGGAGAAGAAGGCGAAGAAGGAGAAGAAGGCGAAGAAGGAGAAGAAGGCGAGGAAGGAGAAGAAGGCGAGGAAGGAGAAGAAGGAGAAGAAGGCGAGCAAGGAGAAGAAGGCGAAGCCGGCGAAGACGGCGAGGAAGGCGGAGACGGACAATCCGGTCGGGACGGAGAAAAGGGCCAGGCCGGCACGACGGGTTCCGGCGGCGGCAGCGCGGGAAGCGGCTCCGGAGGCGGAACTACCAATACGGCTGCGAGTCTTGGTACGATCCGGGTAGCGGATATGGATTATGACTGTTCTTCCCTTGAGGTCACTTTTTCCATTCTGGATGACGACGGGACGCTGCTTAAGGATACGGGTGTTGTGGAAGTCCGCGACGCGAAGACGAACAGGCTTGTGAAGGCTGAGAATAATGTGGATTTTACCGGCGGAACGTTCCCGACGCTTTCGTTTGATGATGTTCTTACGGCGGACAGGGAATATGTTCTGATTGTAAAGAATGATTACCGGCTGGAAGTGGCCGGGGGCACAAACAGCGGGACGAAGACTTTTATAAAGAGGAATTTCTTTACATCCTCCGAGGGCGTGACTCTGGATGTGGAAAGCCTGGATTCCGGTAAGATATTCCTGACCATGAATCAGCAGGATTATTCCAATTCCAAATCCTTCAAGCTCCGTGTAAAGAGCGAGGATGTCTATGTGGATTTCCCGGAGGGGGAGGGCGATGCCGCACAAATCAGTGAATATGTGGGACAGGATGGCTCCATTGAGGTGAATCTGGCGGAGCTTCTTACAAATAAATATCAGAATGATGAAAAATACAGGGACAGAGTCTGGACCACCGATATTCCTTATACTGTGGAGCTGTACACTTCTTTTGCGGAAGAGCCCACAGTCTGGGAGCTGACCGAGAGCGGGGAATTCCGCGGCCTTGGAAGCGGACAGGTTACCAAAAGCGCCCACAGTCTTCAGGGCAGGACTCTGAAAAAGAAGCCGGCAATCGGAAAGGTAAATGTATCTCTGTCCAATGAGGGATACTATGACCTTTTCCTGGATGTACTGGAGGATAAGGACAAGAGTATTAAGAACTATGTGTTCACTGTAAAGACAGAAGACGGAACGGTGATTAAGACTCTGGAATCCACCAAAAATCAGGTAAACTGGTACTTTGGCGGGGCGCTTCCTGCCGGAAATTATAATATCAGCGCCTCCGTGACTTATTTTGACAATGAAAAGGACAATGTGATCAGTACGCTGGATACTTCACTTTCCTCCGCGTCGGCGGGGTCCATCGCCGTTGCCTTTGAACCCTATACACTGGATAAGACCAGCGGCGTTTTAAAGGATTCCCTCGGAAATGTGGTGGCCACAGGCGTGGAAGATGGAGAGCAGTCCGTGAACGCCACCAGAATCTGGGGAGATGTGAAGGTGCTCTTAAACGGAGTGATCGTGGATACCAACGAAACGGTCAGCATTAAGGTTACCGGCAGCGATGACAGTACCTATAACAGAAGCTGGTCCATTAATGTCCCGCCGAGGGAAAAGGCGGAAAACTGTCTGTATGTTCCGGTGAAGTGTCTTGGACTTAAGGCGGATACGGTCTATTCCATCAGCCTTTACGGAACGGTGAAGACAAGAATCGGGGAAACCATGGTTTCCAGTGTGGAGCTTCTGGGAACGGCTTCCGTGAGAACCGCAGGGCTGTTTGGGGAGGATGTTCCCAAGGATACGTCCATTGCCGCCTTCACGATCACATCCCTGGTTGCGGAGGGGTCGGACGCTGTTGTGGGTATCGGATTATACAAGGGAGTTACGGCATATGAGGGCATCAACTCCACAGATCCGGACAGTGATTATTATTTTGAACGTTCCATCGCAAGGGCCATCGAATTCGGTGTATATACGGAGGGAACCAACAAAATCGGGACGGTCGTTAAGGATTTATATCCGGAAGATTTTTCACTGAATGCAGGTGAGGTATTCCAGGATCCCAGCAGTAAATCATCAGCAGAGGGCCAGTTTTTTCATGGCCCTCTTGTGACTGCCGGAGGATGGAGCAACGCTGTGATCCTCACAAAGTCGGATTTTATGAAGGGCGGAATCGACATTGATGAGCGGCAGGGGTTTATTACCCTTCGTGCGGAGGCTCTTTATGATTATGCCTATGATCTGAAAAGTAATGTGAGTGAATACGGAAACAGTTTTTTAAATCCCAACGCGGTAAACTATAACCGTATGCCTTTAAGAAGGCTGAACGTCACCAACGGCGGCGTTGTTACGGATACATTAAATGAGAAAGAGATCAATCTGGGAGAAAAACCGCCGCATCTGTTTAACCCGGCGGACACGGCGATAACGGTAACGGAGCTGAAAAATGATATCAGCCTCAATGAAACCGGCGAAATTGACGGGACTTTATCTGCAAATACTACCGTAGGCCTTAAGGTACAGTCCAATTATCCCAACGATAATAATGACACTGTATCAGTTACTTATTATGCCATGACTATGGACTCTTATCAGAAGTATCTGGATGGCAGCAGCACCTACGGGGGTCGGGATATTATTGAAGCCTATAAAAGCGGAAGTGCTTCCGATCTGATCAAGTTTGAAATTACGGTGAATATGGCGGATTATTCAGTAAAGAAGGGAGTTCCGCCGCTGTATGTGGTTTTTACGGAAAAGAAAAATTTGCTGGACAGATGCCGGACACTGGATACCACTACGAATACATATACATACCACCCGGATCCGTCGCTGAAAAGCATGGCAATCTTCTATACGGATCTTCTCCCGCGTGGTGATTGCTATGTGTTTGCGTTCACGCTGAAGAGTATGTATCATGTGGTGACAGAAACGGGAGTGAGCCCGGAGCCGTGGACCTTCCCCTACGATATCAATACATACGTAAGTACCGAGGTGTACGGAGGCGGCGAAGGACTCCAGAGGAGTGAGGGAACTCCTGTCTACAAGGAAGTTCCGCAGGTGGCTGTTTACCTTGACCATACGGAATTTAGGGATCCTGCGAATGCAGATTCAAAGGATAAGACCATATGGAACTATGTTGTATATGACCCGGATGATTCCATGAAGGGAGCCAAAGATGCCGGGAAGCCTGAGGTATATGCCGGCACTCCCACTGAGATTTTAAAGCAGATTGGCCAGGATTATCTCAGCGCTTCGCTTCCGGGAAGCCTTTTAACAAGCACGAAAGGCGCCGACAGGACCTACAAGGATACAGAGTATCGGGCCGATGATGCTTTGAAAAAGATCGTTGAAACTCAGTTTAAGCTTTCAGGGATCCGGGACGACAAGCTGCATGCGTTTACTGTAACCGTGGAGACCAATAACACGAATCAGTTTGAAAGCGGCAGCAATTACAGTATCTATCTTGGCTCAAAGGGATTTGACGGAATCCGCACTACGGGAAATAAGGTTTATCTGGACCAGAGAAAGTCGGCCGCGGGAACGGGAGCGGTTGACAGTGAAGCACATTTTGCGGTTCCCACGGCAGACCACCGCTTTGATTCCCTCTGGGGGAACAAGATGGAGGACCTGAAAGTTCAGGTCAGCGTGCCGGAAGGCTCAGATACGATTTACCTCAATGTGGACAACAGCGCCAGCAATATTCTGAAAAATCATCTGGTGGGATTTTATTACCGGATGTATGACGAACTGAATCAGTTAAAACAGTTTGGATTCCAGGCTTACAACGCGACAGGAACCAGCACCAATATCGCTTTTGGCGACATGGTGGCGGGAAGCAAGATCGGGGTAAGACTGGAGGCCATTTACGATACCGGGCGCGCCGGAATCAATCTGAGCCAACTGCACACCAGTATTCCGGATGTGACGGTCAGTGACGATGGTGCAATCACAACGCCTGGAACAAGGGATGACTTTTACGCGATTCAGGTGCAGAACAGCAACACGTATGCGGCGTCGGAGCAGGTCAATGAAACACTTAATCTGAATGCGGCCAGCGCAGGGGGGTCTCTGTATCAGGTTGAGGATGTATCGAATGATCCGAATCACAGCATTTATCAGAACTTCCTTAAGGTATACAAAGCAACCCGGTATCCGACCCGATACAGGCCGGCGGTTATGGAGTATATGTACGGGACCCAGGGCGCGTATACCCAGGATGATAAAATGCCGGTGTTTAAGGAACTGAAACAGACGGGAATTAAACTGGAAGCCGCCACCGGCAGCGGCATTACAGTAAATGGAACCGAGGCGAACATAACGGTTCCCATGACCCGTCCTCATGTGGACAGGAGAAATGCCGTCCAGTATGGATTCCATACGGCGGATATTACGGTCAGATTTTCAAAGAACAGCATCGAGACGCTTCTGGATTCCGGCAGCGGCTATGAGAACAAAATCTATCTGGAGCTTTATAGGCGGGAAGGTTCCGATTATATTCCTCTGGATAATACGGCTAACCGATATTTTGATATTGTACGTAACAACGAGGAGGGATATTCAAATAAGGTAAAGGCTGATAACAAGACCGCGTACCTGGAGCCGAAGCAGGCGGGAACCGAAGTGACAGAGGAGGACCGGACCTTTAAGATTGCGGTGAGAAATATGAAGCCGGGAGAGACCTAACAGTTCAGGATGTACTGTCTTAAGGGCACAGAGAAAGTCTATGTCATTGACAACAGTGATTCTGTCACTATTAAGGGAGAGCAGTATGGGCAGAATATGACCATGTCCTCCTATCTGAATGTGGGAAAGACAGATTCCCCGGATTCCAAGGCTTTCACTGCCTCTTACATCCAGGACAATTATGAGAGCCAGAATCTTGATGTGACTTACAGCCTGAACAGGATTATGGATTACTGGCTGGAATATAGAGTCGTGAATGAAAACGACCAGCAGGTGAGCAATATGGCAATGGCGGATATGATGAGATATCTGGGATATCCCACGGAAGAAGCGGCTGAGTACTGGTACTATGATGAAAACTCGTCAAATACGGACAAGTGGGCTGTTTATCGGGGCTTGGGTGGTTGCATATGGCCATGAGAAAGTTTCCTTCTCTTTGGGAAAGT
>CANRXD010000032.1 GCA_947643685.1 uncultured Clostridium sp.
CGGTCTGGGACAAGATCTGGATCATAAATACGGCGACCACCGCATGGGGGACAAGAATGGGAAGCCGTACCGCATAGACCATGGCGCCTTTGGTTTTTCTGCATTTGATGAGGGCAATGCTTATGAGAACTCCCAGGACGGCGGAGACCACAGAGGAAAAGAATGCAATCTTTATGCTCACCATTACAGAACTTAAGAATTCGCTGCTGCGAAGAACGCGGACGTAGTAGCTGAAGGTAGGCTTCGTGAGACCGAAGGCCGGAATGTATCCAAGGCTCTGCACGGTCACATGAAACACGGAGGACAGAAGCAGGGCCATGAGAACAAAAAAAGGAAGGAGGAGTAAAAAGGGCTTTTTGCTTTTTTTCATCTATTTTCCCACAACCTCGTTGAGCCAGATTTCCTCGATCACCGGAACCAGGTCAGCCGGCATTTCGGGCAGGCGGTGGGAAAGAAGCTCTGCCTGGGTAAGGACGCCTTGTCCCATGTCAACGGCATTGAAGGCGGCTTTTTCTTCTTCCGACAGCTTTTCCTCTGCAACCACAGGAAGCTCTTTTAACTCGGCGTACTGGGTGAGCTGGATTTCACCGCTTAAGATGGCATTGATGACAGTCATGGCGCCTGCCTTGTTGGGAGAATTGAAGGCGATGGCCATGTAGTTGGTGTTTCCGATGGTGCCGTTGTCAAATACAAAGGTTTGGGTGGTATTGGTGTAGATGCCCTTTTCGATTCCTGTGGCAACGGAGAAGGGGCCGTAACTCATATCAAGGACCAGCTCTCCGTCGGAAAACATGGCATCAACGGCGTTGGAGGAATCGGGGAAGGTCTTTCCCTCATTCCACAAATAGGGATTTAACTGACGCAGGTATGTAAGAGCCGGTTCGATGGCCTCCTTTACGGTATCATAATCGGCCTCCATGGTCTGGAACTGTTCCCATCCGCATGTTTCATAGATCAGATTGCGGACGAAGGCGCTTCCCGTAAAGTCGGGAAGGGCAGGATAGGTCACCTTTCCGGGATATTTTTTACAGAATTCCATGAGCTCACCGGCATTTTTCGGAAGGTCAGGGGTCACAGCCGTATCGGCATACAGAACCATCTGCGCTTTTGCGTAGGGAGCTTCATAATTTTCTATGGGCATGCAGAAGTCGTTTAAGGTCTCCGGATCCTCTAAATCAATATAGGCCTCCATGTTGGGGAGTTTGTCTGTAAAGGGCCCATAAAGGAGGCCGTTATCCTTGGCGGAATAAAAGTTCTCGCCGTTGATCCATATCATATCAATGCTGCCGGAGGCAGAATCAGCCTGTTTTTCGCCGGAAAGTTTGGCGAGAATGTCATCAATATTCATTCCCACCACCTCCAGGGTTATATTATAGTTTTCCTTTACATAATCGGCAACCGTGGTGTTGAGCCAGTTGTTTCGGTTCTCATCTCCGCCCCATCCATAAAAGGTAACAGTGGTGCCTTCGGCTGCTTTTGTAATTTCATCCCATGAAGCAGAAGTCAGGTCGATCTCCCTTTTGGATTTGCTGCCGCAGGCAGTCAGAGTGAGTAACATAAGGGCTGCAGGAACCAGAGCCATGAGTTTCTTTAGTTTCATAATCGTATCTTCCTCTTTCTGCCCTCCGGGGATGGAGGGCCTTTTTTCCGGAGTTGCAGACTCCATAAATCCCCCCGATATTTTAAAAGTCTGCCAAAAGAAAGTCAACGTAATTCCTTTTCTATGGAGAATTGCTATGAAAAGGCTATTAGGTATAGAAATTGCAAATAACGGCAGTCCGGGCATGATTTTAAGGGCCAGGTATAGTAAAATGATGTAAGACCATGCAAAAAGGAGTTCGGATATGAAGTATGTGATTTTTGACTGCGACAGCACAGCCGGAATTCCGGGATATCCCATGGATGATGCGCTGGCGCTTTTCTATCTGCTTGGACGACCGGAGGAGGCAGAGGTTTTAGGCATCACCTGTACCTTCGGAAACGGGACAGCTAACCAGGTATACTCTGCCACCTCTGCCCTGCTTTCAGAGACTGGATGGGATAAAATCCCGCTGTATCCTGGAGCCGAAGACGGGGAGGACCCCAAAAGCCCGGCCGCCCGGTTTATCAGGGAGACGGTGAACGCCCGTCCGGGAGAGATTTCCTTTGTCGGAATCGGTTCCCTGACCAATCTTTATGGCGCCTGGCTTCTGGATCCCGGCCTTTTTGGAAAGCTTAAGGAAATTGTCCTCATGGGCGGTTATACGGCTCCTGTTTTGTATCACGGAAAGCATCTGGACGAGCTTAATTTTTCCTCTAATCCCAGAGCGGCGGCCTGCGTTCTCACCCATGGGCGGAATATCTCCATTCTCACGGGAAACAACACCCTGGAGCCCTCCCGGCTTCCCAGGGAGGAATTTATTGAGAAGTTTAAGGCCAGCAGCGGGGCGGGGAGGTATCTGGCAGAAAAGCTGGGTTACCGGTTTGACGTGAAGGAAAAGAAGTACGGGGAGGCAGCTTCCTATTGCTGGGATGTGGTGGCGTCCGTGTACCTTCTGCATCCGGAGCTTTATATTGACAGCCCCGTAAGCTGCTATGTGACGGAAAAAGGGATGCACAGCGGCTGGCTTGGAGTTACAGAGAAAGCGCCGGATACCTGTCTTTTAAATCTTCCCAGAGTAAAGGACTTATCTGCATATAGAAAGGAAATGTACGGGGGATGGCTGGATTTTAAAGTGCGAAGGAAAAGGACCATGATCTGCTTTACCCGCGTCCCGCGTCCGGGAAAAACAAAAACGAGACTTCTTCCGGTTCTTTCCCCTGAGCAGTGCGCCGGACTGCACCGGGCATTTTTAGAAGATCTTTCAGAGGTTTACCGCAAGATAGAAGCGGATGTATTTGTCGCATACGACGAGGATCCGGACTGGGAGGTGCTAAAGGAGATTTTTCCCATGGCGGCCGGATTTTTCGCACAGTCCGGGGAGGGGCTGGGGGAAAAAATGGACCATGCCATAAAAAGGGTGCTGGCTCTTGGATATGATATGGCTGTACTTACGGGAACGGACCTGCCGCTTATGAAGAAAGAGCATCTGGAAGACGGCTTTCAGAAACTCCGGGACAATGATATGGTCCTTGGTCCAACCCCGGACGGGGGATATTACCTGATTGGGTTGAAAAAGCCATGCAGCCAGGTGTTCTCAGGACAGCAGTACGGAAATGGAAGTGTTTTTGAGAACACATGGAAGAAGGCGGAGGCAGAAGGGCTCCACGTTGCCGGGGCTTTTGGCTGCGGCGATGTGGATACGCCAGAGGATCTGTACAGGTTGGCAAAAGAGGTCTGCCCGGCCAGCAGGACCGGGAGATATTTGGAGCTGCTGAGAAAGGAAGGTGTTCGCCTGTGATTGATCGTGAACCTCTTTGTTCTTATTTAAAAAGTGGAAAATTTCTTCGGCCCCTGGGGCTTTCTGAAGGAACGGACCTTAAATTTTCTCCTCTGGGACAGGGAGAGTATAATGTAAATTACAGCTTTGTCCATCCAGGTTCGGAACAGAGGCTGGTGCTCAGAATCAATAAGGGAAGCCAGATGCACTTAAAAGACCAGATTGGGTATGAGTTCATGGCACTGCAATATCTGGCTTCCAGCGGGCGGACGCCGAGGCCTCTTTTCTGCGACAGGGAGCATAAGCTTCTTGTGATGGAATGGCTTCCGGGAACAGCCTTAGACTACAAGCGCGACATGGAGCAGGCAGCCGGGATCCTGGCGGACATTCACAGTGTTCCGGTTCCCGATGGCTGTAAGCTCCTTCGTCCGGCCTTTCCCGCCGCAGCCATTTATGAAGAATGTCGGGATATGGTGAAACATTATCTGGAATGGGAAAAGGCGGACGCTAATGTCTGCGGACTTTTAAGAACCCTTATGGAGGAAATCGGGAAGCTTCCCTTACGGGAACCATCTGCCGTTCCCCGCTGTATGATCAATACAGAGCTTAATTCCGGCAATTTTCTGGTGAATCCGGGTGGAAAAAGTTATCTGGTGGACTGGGAAAAACCATTGATTTCGGAACCGGCCCAGGATCTTGGACATTTTCTGGCCCCCACCACCACTTTCTGGAAAACCGATGTGATCCTTGAGCCAAAGGAGGTGCGGGCCTTTGTAAAAATCTATACAAAGGCGATGGGAGACCGGATGGACTGCTCTTTGCTGGCCGGACGGCTGCCACTCTATCTTACGGTCACATGCTTAAGGGGTGTGACCTGGTGCGCCATGGCATATCGGGAGTATATGGAGCCAGGGCGTGAGCTTATCAACGAGGATACCCTTTACAAATTAAAGGCCTATCTGAGGCCGGAATTCCTTGAAAATCTTCTGGAAAACTATGTGCGGAAGGATTTTCTGGCATGAAGATCGCCATGATTATTCCTACCTATAATGAAGGGAAAACCATAGAGGCCATGGTAAGGCAGTTGGAAGTCCTTCCCGGAGACTGGGAGATTCTGTTTGCAGACGGTAAGAGCCAGGACAATACGGTGGAAAAGATCGGCGGCCGTTTTCCTGTGATGGACTGCCCTAAAGGGCGGGCAAACCAGATGAACGCCGCCGCCCAAATGGCAGAAGCCGATGTGCTCTGGTTCGTCCACTGTGACAGCGTGCTCTGTCCGGATTCTCATGAGCAGATCGAACATGCCATCGGCCAGGGAGCGGTATGGGGATGTTTCCATATTAAATTTGATTATGATGGGCCCTTTATGGGCTGCAACACTTACTTTTCCAACCGGCGCGCCAGAAAAGGAATCGCTTTCGGCGACCAGGGGATCTGGATAAAAAAAGAGGTATTTGCGGCCATGGGCGGTTTCCCGGCGCTTCCCATTATGGAAGACTATGAATTTTCTCTGCGGATGAATCGGGCAGGCATCCCCATTTTTGTGGTTCCGGGCAGCATTATCACTTCCGGGCGCCGTTACCGGAAGATCTTTCCGTTACTTGTCATGTGGAGAATGTTTTACCTCAGGTATCTTTACCGGAAGGGGACGGATATCCAGATCATTGCAGAAAAATACCGGGATATCAGATAATCCCGGTTTTCATAAGAAAAGTGATTTTTATTCGGTTTTTCCAGCCGCGGGTTTTCGATGTCCCGAAAAGCAGTTCCAAAAGATGGAGGACTTTCCTCCCCTCGCTGCCAAATGCCGTAAGGCAGCCCTCGCAGCTGCTTACGATGGTGAGGTCTTCCGGGAATTCTGCCAGACGCTTTTTACGCATAAGTTGACTTTTTTCGGGGGCCGTGGTCCGCATCATATGGAAATTTCCGCAGCATCTGGTTTCGGGGCCTGTGTGCTCCGGCTCCTGGTACCGGCAGCCGCTTAAGGCTAAGAGCTTTCTGGCGGCTTCCTGCTGCCTTACGTCTTTCCTTGTGGGACAGGGATCGTGCCATAGGAAGGTCCCGCTTACGGTATGCAGATCACTGGCGGTAAGACAGTCGGAAAGAACCGGCCAGATGGGAAGAATCTCGAAACTATCTAGGGCCCTCAGCTGTATGGTGCAGTTTGGGCAGGCAGTGTAAATACGCCTGACACCCCGCTTTTTTAAGAGACAAAGCAGCTTTTCCCGTCTCTTTTTTTCCTTTTCGGGGAATAAAAAAACTGTGGGCGGTCCGCAGCAGCCGGCTGCAAGGCGGATGTCCGGTTCCCTTCGCTTCAGGATGGACAAAGTCTCTTCTAGAAGGGCGGAATCCAGATTCATAAGGGCACAGCCCGGCCAGAAAACCGCCTCCGCTTTTGGAATATGCAGGAGCAGAGGATGGAAGGACAAGGTCTGATGAAACCTCATCCCCAAAAGTCCGGATTTATTCATGGGAGGTTCCTGCTTTCTTTTTCTGACGGTCGTTGTAAAGCTGCCTGCATATGGTAACGAGGATTCCCAGGGAGAACACGCAGAGAAGACCTGTTACCAGATATTTTGCGCCTCCCGTCAGCATGCCGCCCACATAGGAGTAGACAATGGTGGCCGGAAGCTGCCCGATTCCCGTGGCGATGAAAAAGGCCCAGAAGCCGATGGGGGTCAGCCCGGCGAAATAGCTGACAGCATCGAAGGATACAAAGGGCAGAAGACGGCAGATAAGAACGGTTCTGGTACCGTATTTTTGAAAGTAGCCCTCAACGCCTGCAAGGGCGCCCTTTCCGGCAAACTTTTCCACCACATCACGGCCAAGGCCCCGGGAGATAAAAAAGCACAGAGCCGCGCCTGCCATGGCGCTGGACCAGGATAAAATAGCGCCCTGCCACCATCCAAAGATCGCGGCGTTGGACAGTGTGATCATAAAGGCCGGAAGCGGCGCCGCCACAGAGGAAAACACCATAAGACAGAAGGAAAACACAACGGCATAGGCGCCGAAGGAGCGGATATATTCCGCGACGGCATCCAGATTGGCAGAAGCCAGAATGGCGACGGCCCTGTTCACGGCTCCATTGACGGACGGAACGGCCAGGTATACAACCAGCAGAAGGGCCAGAACCAGAAGGATTGCCAGACGGGTCAGCGCGGGGTTATTTTTCGCTTTGTTCATGTTCATGATCTCCATTCGTTTGATTTGGGAAAAGGCATTTTCCCATCCATGTTGTGACCGCCAGTAGAAAAAGGAGCAGGCCGACGGCAAGCCAGAAGCCGGGAGAGGAGACATCCAGTGCCTTATCTCCGATATTGATAAACGCGAAAGTGCCGGGGATGATGCCGATGACGGAAGCCAGGATATAGGTCTTATAGGGCATTCCGGAAAGGCCGTAGGCATAGTTTATCAGATTGTAGGGAACCGCAGGTATAAGCCGCAAAAGGACCAGAAAGAAAAAGCCCTCTCTGCCGGAAAGGCGGGTGAGGATATCCGGCCCTTTGCCGGAAAAACGCTTAAGGATCCAGGCTTCTGCCAGGTGCCTTTTGCCAGAGCGGGCTATCCAGAACATCAGGCTGCAGTTTAATATGGCTCCGAGAAAGGTATAGAGGGCGCCGTTCCAGAACCCAAACAGCAGCCCCCCTGCCAGGGCAAGGACTGCCACCGGGAAGAAAAAGGCCGGAAGAACTGTGAATGCCGCCATGTAGGCCAGGGGCGCCCAGATGCCAAAAGCTTCCAGAAATCGTTTTATGTCCTCTGCCGAAATTCCGGAAAAAAGCAGCCAGTATGCCGATACTGCTGCTGCGGTCAATGTGATGAATATTTTCTTTTTCACGTAAAAATCCCTTCTTTTTCTTCAGTATAAGGAGGAGAACGGGGGTTGTCAATGAAGGAACTATCGTTTTTTTAAATAGGGAAAACAGGGGATATTCAAATAACATTTACAGGGGAGGATGCCGTTGACTTCAATATTTTTTAATGTTACCATAGCCGGGAATGAGGTACTATTGATATACTATTTAAGGAGGAAACTATGAAAAAACTTACTTCTCTGTTTCTGGCTGCGGGCATGGCGTTAAGCCTTCTGACCGGATGCCAGAGCCAACCGGCAAAAACTGACAGCGTCAGCAGCATCACTGCGCCGGAAAAGGACGTGGAGATGCAGTACATGACTGTGGAAGAGGCGCATGATCTGTTAAATACCGATGGATATACCTTTGTGGATGTCCGCAAGGCAGAGGATCATGATACTTCCTGTATTCCCGGCTCTGTGGGAATCGACATGGATGCCGCGAAGGAAGGGGATTTTGAGGCCGGAGTTGCCGCTATGCAGACCCTTGTCCAGACCACAGACGACAATCTGGTGATCATCTGCTATTCCGGAAAGTCTTATGCACAGGCCTCCACCAATGTTTTGTCTGCTCTCAATTATGACATGAGCAAGGTATATACCCTGGAGGGCGGTTATAAGGCGTGGACCGAAGCCTATGCCGATGAGGTTGAGCTGTCCCAGGAAATCACCGCGCCGGAAAAGGACGTGGAGATGCAGTACATTTCCGTGGATGAGGCCCATGATCTTTTAAATACCGACGGATATACTTTCCTGGATGTCCGTAAATCCGCAGATTATAATACCACCTGCATTCCGGGAGCCGTCTCCGCGGATATGGATGCCGCAAAAGAAGGGGATTTTGCAGCCGGAGTTGTCACCATGCAGGTTGCCACCCGTAACCTGGACGACAATCTGATCCTTGTCTGCTATTCCGGAAAGACTTATGCGCAGGCTTCCACCAATGTTTTATCCGCAATGGGATACGACATGAGCAAGGTGTACACCCTGGAGGGCGGCTACGGCGCATGGACAAAGAAGTATTCCAGCGATGTGCAGATGAATTCCATCGTTGCTCCGGAAAAGGATGTGGAGATGCAGTATGTTTCCGTTGAGGATGCCTCCGGTCTTTTAGGAACGGAAGGATATACCTTCTTCGATGTCCGCAAGGCCGCTGACTATGAAACATCCCATATTCCGGGGGCTGTTTCCGCAGATATGGACGCCGCAAAGGAAGGGGATTTTGCAGCCGGAGTTGCCACCATGCAGGTTGCTACCCGCGGTATGGACGACAACCTGATTCTTATCTGTTATTCCGGTAAGCGCTATGCCCAGGCGACCACCAATGTTTTATCTGCTCTGGGATATGACATGAGCAAAGTTTATACTTTGGAAGGCGGATTCACTGCGTGGAGTGAGACCTATCCAGAGAATGTGGAAGCAGCAAAATAAAAAACTTGTAACTGTTCAGTACTCTCACAGTTACAAGCAAAAATCCATTTAAAATCGGCTCCGCCGATGGGATCCTGACCCCGGAAGAATATGATTTCATGTTCTTCCGGGTTTTTTTGTGCCCGGAGGCAGAGGAATTACTGCATCGGGGGTTGTACCCGGGCGGTTCTTCTGCTATACTCTTTTCATGGCAATTACCAGTTCATGGAATTCTGCCATATCATCCGGAACCATTCTGGTTCCATCTGTACGATTCATGGCCGTGTTCGGCCGGATTCAGTTGCTTTTTATTTTTATTTTGGGATTTTTTATGGCGGGTACCTGAAGCTGCCTGGTAAAGCCAGCGAATCAAAGCAAGGAATACGGCAGCACAGATTTTGAATGTGACTTTTTGGGGTTATAGTAGTTTTTGCGGCCGGGTACGATAAAAATCACAGATACTCCGGCGGACGGAGCTTAAGAGGGGATTTCCGGCATCTTCCTGCCGCCAGTAGAGATAGATCGGTAGAGACGCATGGAAATCCGCAACGTTTAATATACAGATATCCTTTGTATCCGGAAGATTCCGCCGTACCATAAGCCCGACAAAGCGGCCGGATCGGATGGCATTGAGCATGTCGGAGGAATTGCGGCCCAGAAACGAAATATGCGGCCGGAATCCATACTCCGGGTGATGTTCCTTCAAAACATTGCAGAGGGAGTAAGGGGCATCGGTGGAACAGAAGGGGTAAGAATAAAGCTGTTCCATAAAAAGCTCTTTGGAACCGGCCAGCGGATGGGACGCTCCTGTAACGAAAGCCAGCTCCTGAGGGGCCAGGCAGGCGGAAGCGATGTCTGCATGGTGCAGAATTCCCACCGTAATAACAAGGTCACAGACTTTGGAAAGGAGATCCTGCTCCCAGCGATGGGGAATGCTGGAAATTTTAAGGTTGATGCCGGTGGAAAGGAGCAGGTCAATGAGGGCAGAATTTTCAGGGGAACCGGAGCAGGATAAACGAACCAGACTGGCAGAAGCTTTTTTTAAAGTATCCATTTCAGCCATAGAGCGTTTTATGGCTGCTTCTGCTTCCAGAACTCCTTTTAAATAAATCTTTCCATATTCA
>CANRXD010000033.1 GCA_947643685.1 uncultured Clostridium sp.
AGCAAAGGCAAAGGAGGACGGCTTCACCGTTATGAATACCGCCGATGCCGTTAAAGCTGCCGACATCATCATGATTCTCATAAATGATGAGAAACAGGCTGCCCTTTACAGAAACGACATTAAGGACTATATTACCGATGGCAAAACTCTGTGCTTTGCACACGGTTTCAATATCCATTTCAAACAGATTGTTCCGCCGGTCGGTGTAAATGTAATCATGATCGCACCCAAAGGGCCGGGACATACAGTTCGTTCCCAGTATGTTGCGGGCAAGGGCGTTCCCTGTCTGGTAGCTGTTGAGCAGGACCCGAGCGGTAACTCCATGGAAGTAGCCAAAGCATACGCAGCAGGCATCGGCGGCGCAAGGGGCGGTATCCTTGAGACGACCTTCAAGGAAGAGACGGAGACAGACCTTTTCGGTGAGCAGGCAGTTCTCTGCGGCGGCGTAACGGCTCTGATGGAAGCCGGCTTCAATACGCTGGTGGAGGCTGGTTATAAGCCGGAAAACGCTTATTTTGAATGTATCCATGAGATGAAATTAATCGTTGACCTGATCTTTAACGCAGGTTTTGAAGGAATGCGTTATTCCATTTCCGATACTGCTGAGTACGGTGATTACTGCACAGGTTCCAGAATCATCACAGACGCTGTAAAAGCCGAGATGAAGCAGGTATTAAAAGAAATTCAGGACGGTACCTTTGCTAAGAACTGGATCCTCGAAAATCAGGTTGGCAGAACCTGCTTCAACGCAAAAAGAAAAGCAGCCGCCGAGACCCTTGCCTCCCAGACCGGCCGTGAGTTAAGAGCAAAAATGGGCTGGAAACAAACCCAAAACCTGGACGAGGCGAAATAGCCGCGAGTCCGCGCACTGCGGATTCAGCGGGCCCGTTCCCCCGAAATCCGTTCCCTAATCCATAATCCCCCTGGAGGAAATAATATGAATTCTGATAAAGTAAAGCTGGGTGTGGAGCATGCGCCGCACCGGTCCCTTTTAAAAGCAGATGGTTACAGCGACGAGCAGATGAGACGTCCGTTTGTGGGCTTGGTCAACTCTTTCAATGAAATCGCACCGGGCCATGTACATTTACAGGCCATTGCCAGAGCCGTAAAGGACGGTGTCCTTGCAGCAGGCGGAACCCCCATGGAGTTCAATACCATCGGTGTCTGCGACGGTATTGCCATGGGTCATGAAGGCATGCATTTCTCTTTAAGCTCCCGTGAGCTGATTGCCGATACCATCGAGTGCATGGTAAAAGGCCATTGCTTTGATGCTCTTGTATTTATCCCCAACTGTGACAAAATTGTACCAGGCATGCTGATGGCTGCTTTAAGGCTGAATCTGCCGTGTATTTTTGTATCCGGCGGCCCCATGCTGTCCATCGGCCAGAGAGACTTAAATTCCGTATTCGAGGCCGTGGGAGCAAGAAAAGCCAACTTAATCGACGACGATGAGCTCGCGGAAATCGAAGGAAGCAGCTGTCCTGGCTGCGGTTCCTGCTCCGGCATGTTCACTGCCAATTCCATGAACTGCCTGACAGAGGTCCTGGGCCTTGGCCTTCCGGGAAACGGAACGATTCCGGCCGTATATGCGGAGCGTACCCGCCTGGCAAAGAATGCAGGCATGCAGGTCATGAAGCTTCTTGAGAGGAATATCCGTCCGAGAGATATTATCAATGCAAAATCCTTCGAGAATGCCCTGACTGCCGATATGGCGTTAGGCTGTTCCACAAACTCTGCTCTCCATCTTCCGGCCATTGCCCACGAGGCAGGAATTGAGTTCAATCTTCATATGATCAATGACATCAGTGAGCGTACTCCGAATCTGTGCCATCTGGCGCCGGCCGGCCATCACCACATGCAGGATTTAATGCAGGCGGGCGGTATTTCGGCCGTATTAAAACAGCTTCTGGATGCGGGAATGATTCATGGTGACTGTCTGACCGTGACCGGAAAAACCGTTGCCGAGAATGTGGCCAAAGCAGTAAACCGCAATGAAGAGGTAATCCGTCCCATGTCCAATCCCTATTCCAGGACAGGCGGCCTTGCCGTATTGTTTGGGAATCTGGCTCCCAACGGCGCAATTGTGAAACGCTCTGCCGTTAAGCCGGAGATGCTTGTTAATACCGGAACTGCCAGATGCTTTGATTCTGAGGAAGAGGCCATTGCCGCCATTTATGACGGGAAGATCGTTTCCGGAGATGTGGTGGTGATCCGGTATGAGGGACCGTCCGGCGGTCCGGGTATGAGAGAAATGCTTTCTCCCACATCTGCAATCGCGGGAATGAAGTTAGATACCACTGTCGCCCTTTTGACAGACGGAAGATTTTCAGGCGCATCCCGTGGCGCAGCGATTGGGCATATCTCTCCGGAAGCGGCAGCAGGCGGCCCCATTGCCTATGTAAAGGACGGTGACAGGATCGCCATTGATATCCCCAACTATACCATTAAGCTCCTTGTTTCTGATGAGGAAATGGAGGAGAGAAAGAAGACCATGAAGTTAAGAGAACCAAAGAAACTGACCGGATATCTGAAACGGTATGCGAGAAACGTTTCTTCCGCAGACAAGGGAGCAATTGTAGAATAGATGAACCGGATTATTTCAAATCTGCTGGTATATGGACAGCTGCCAGAGGACTCTATCCTCTGGCAGCTTGCCGATATCTGTGAAAAATTAAAAAGCGGAACAGAATCCAGGGAAACCCTGAGGACAAGAGTGTTCGGTCAGGTGAAAAATCTTCTGACAGTGGCCACGGATTATGCTTTCGATAAGAATTTGTGGCATAATTACCTGACCTTTCTTTTGATAACAAATGAAAATCCTTTTAGTCTTGTATGCGAAAAGATGGGCGCCCAGGAGGGTACTGTGAACTGCTTTGTAAAGCATGATTTTGAAACCTTTATGAAGTTGTTTGAGTATGATTTTTCCTGGCTGGAAGAAGAGCTTTCCGTGGACTGCTTTACCCATCTGACCCACTATAAGGCGATACGCAAAAAAGAGCTGATGTACAATAAAAATGTCAGTGAAAAGGTCCGCACATTAAGCGAGAAGCTTGAAACGGCCAGGGATTCCGAGGAATTCTTCCGGCATGTGACAGACTTTTACAGGGATTATGGTGTGGGAATGTTTGGTTTAAATAAGGCTTTCCGGATTAAAGGAAACGAAGATGGCTCCATTGAATTTTTGCCGATCAATAATATGGATACGGTGATGCTGGATGATTTGATCGGCTATGAGCTCCAGAAGCAAAAGCTGGTTGAAAATACCCGGGCATTTGTGGAAGGCAAGGCAGCCAATAATGTACTTCTTTTCGGCGACAGCGGAACCGGAAAGTCCACCAGTATCAAAGCTATTGTAAATCAGTTTTACCCACAGGGCCTCAGAATGATTGAGATTTACAAACATCAGTTTAAAAATCTCTCTGCTGTTATTGCCCGGATCAAGAACCGCAATTATAAATTTGTTATTTACATGGATGATCTTTCTTTTGAAGAATTTGAGGTGGAATATAAATTTTTAAAGGCAGTCATTGAAGGCGGGGTGGAGACAAAACCGGATAATGTGCTGATTTATGCCACCTCCAACCGAAGACATCTGATTAAAGAGACTTTAAGCGACAGAAATGACATGGAACATGGCGAGGACATGCACCGTTCCGACACCATGGAGGAAAAACTGTCCTTAGTGAACCGTTTCGGCCTTTCCATATTTTACGCGAAGCCCGATAAAAACGGCTTTAACGACATGGCTGTGAAGCTTGCAAGGCGGGCGGGAATCACCGAAGAGGAGATGTCTGACGAGGAAATTTGCTATGAGGCCAACCGGTTTGAAATGCGTGGCGGCGGCCTTTCCGGGCGGACGGCCCAGCAGTTCGTAAATTATCTTCTGACTGTCAAATAGTAAACGATCCCGGGCAGATTTTTGGACCGGGATTTTTTCATTTGTCAATTCCTGTCGGAATTTGCGGCCGAATTGCGTTGCACCACTCTCCATACTGAGACTATAATTGAGATATTCGTATCCCGGGTTTTGGGAAAAAATGGAAAACCGGAGCGAGGCATCATTTATTGTGACAGTTCAGGAGGAGAAATATGGCAGAACTTTCGATTGCGATTGCGGATGATAACAGACAGACCTTAAATCTGTTGGGTGAAATACTGGAGAAAGAAGAAGGCATTCATGTTGTGGGAAAGGCGGATAATGGCGAAGATGCCTACAAGATGATTGTAAAAACTAACCCGGATATTGTTCTTATGGACGTAATTATGCCGAGACTGGATGGAATTTCCGTGATGGAAAAGGTCAAAAATAACCCGCAGATGAAAGGAAGTCCGTCATTTATCATGGTAAGCGCCGCCAGCAGCCAGAATGTGACAGAAGATGCCTTTTGTTTCGGGGCCAACTATTATATCATGAAGCCCTTCAGCAAGGACGATGTTCTGGATAAAATCCGAAGAGTGAGCAGCGGATGCGAAAAAAATGGTTCCGGAAATTCACGAAACAGAAGGGTGATACAGCCCTATCTGGATAAGACGGCTTACATGGAGCAGAATCTGGAAACAGACGTGACCCAGATGCTGCATGAAATCGGAATCCCCGCACATATTAAAGGATACCAGTATCTGAGGGATGCCATCATCATGTCAGTGCAGGATTCGGAAATGCTGTCCTCGGTGACCAAGATTTTATATCCCACCATTGCAAAGAAACACCAGACTACGCCAAGCCGTGTGGAAAGAGCCATCCGACATGCCATTGAGGTGGCCTGGAGCAGGGGAAAAATGGACACCATCAATGCGCTGTTCGGATACACCGTCAGCGGCGGAAAGGGAAAGCCGACCAATTCAGAATTTGTTGCGCTGATTGCTGATAAAATCAGGCTGGATTACAAAAGAATTTAAAAAAATGATGGACCTACTTTCTTAATTTAGCGAGATGTGTTATACTGAATATAATCGTAAAGGCTATTTAAGGTTACAGTTCGCGGGGCAGGGAAAACCGGACGAAAAATAGACGTCAAGCTTGCTTGTAAGACGATTTTCGCCCGGTTTTCCACATTGGGCGGCCGCCCGATGCTTCTTGTCCGCGTGCCGCGGACAAAAAGATGGCCCTCGAGAACAGTAACATTTAAACGGAAGGATGGGTTCAGAATGAAGAAAGTTTTGTTTGTTGCTTCGGAAGCAGTTCCTTTTATTAAAACGGGCGGTCTGGCAGACGTTGTAGGCTCCCTGCCGAAATGCTTTGACAAAAAGTATTTCGATGTACGGGTTATGATACCGAAATATCTTTGTATTAAGGAACAGTTTCGTAATGAAATGACATACCTTGGCCATTTTTATATGGATTATCTGGGACAGAGCCGTTATGTGGGAATCCTTCAGTACGTGTATGAGGGGATTACCTTCTACTTTATTGATAATGAGAGCTATTTCTGGGGATATAAGCCCTATGGTGACTGGTTCTATGATCTGGAGAAGTTTTCCTTCTTCTCGCAGGCGGCGTTATCTGCCCTTCCGGTCATCGGCTGGAAACCAGATGTGGTACACTGTCATGACTGGCAGACGGGCCTGATCCCTGTATACTTAAAGGGCCGTTTCCATGACGGGGAATTTTTCAGGGATATGAAGTCGGTTATGACCATTCACAATCTGAAATTCCAGGGTGTGTGGGATGTGAAAACCATCCAGAGATTTTCCGGACTTCCGGATTATTATTTTACTCCGGATAAACTGGAAGCATATAAAGACGGAAATATGCTAAAAGGCGGTCTGGTTTATGCAGACGCTATTACAACCGTAAGCAATACCTATGCGGATGAGATCAAGACTCCGTTCTATGGAGAGGGTCTGGACGGACTGATGCGTGCCCGTGCCAATGATCTGCGCGGAATTGTAAACGGGATTGACTATGACGACTTCAATCCGGAAACAGATACATTCATCGCACAGAATTACAATGCAAGGAATTTCCGCAAGGAAAAAATAAAAAATAAGCGTGCGCTTCAGGAAGAACTGGGACTTGCAAGAGATGATAAGAAATTCATGATCGGCATCGTGTCCCGGCTGACAGATCAGAAAGGCCTGGATTTGATTCAGTGCGTTATGGATGAAATCTGTACAGAGGATGTACAGCTGGTAGTTCTGGGAACAGGGGATGCGAAGTACGAGAACATGTTCCGTCATTATGACTGGAAATATCATGATCGGGTGTCTGCTCAGATTTATTATTCTGAACCCCTGTCTCATAAGATTTACGCGGCCTGCGATGCATTCCTGATGCCGTCCCTGTTTGAACCCTGCGGTTTAAGCCAGCTGATGGCTCTTCGCTATGGCACTGTTCCGATTGTCCGCGAGACAGGCGGTCTTAAGGATACTGTATGGCCCTATAACGAGTATGAGGGAACCGGAACCGGCTTCTCCTTTACCAATTACAATGCCCACGAAATGTTAAATATTATCCGCTATGCAAAGTATATTTATTACGATAAGAAGCGGGAATGGAACAAGATCATTGACAGGGGTATGGCAGTGGATTTCTCCTGGAATACATCCGCGAAGAAGTATCAGGAGCTCTATGACTGGCTTATCGGATATTAAACAAAAAAGGGACTGATTATCTGACAGCACGGAGGAAACCATGACTATTTGGGATGAGATACTTGGAAACCAGGTGCTGATATGTTCTGTCCTGGGCTGGACAGTGGCGCAGGTGCTGAAGACCATCATTGACGTGGTTTTGAATCACTCTTTTAACCCTGAAAGACTTTTCGGTTCCGGCGGAATGCCAAGTTCCCATTCAGCGACCGTATGTTCACTGGCGACAGCATCCGGAATGAAATACGGCCTGGGGAGTTTTGAGTTTGCCGTCAGCTTTGTTCTGGCCATGGTGGTCATGTATGATGCCATGGGGGTAAGAAGGGAAACGGGAAAGCAGGCACAGCTTTTAAACAGCGTATTCTTTGAAAACATTTTGAATCTGGATGGGGTGTTCCTCCAGGAAAAATTAAAAGAGTACGTGGGCCATACACCGCTTCAGGTGGCGGCCGGGGCTGTGCTGGGAATCGGAATGTCCGTATTCATCGGCGGAATGTATTAAAACTGGAAAAAATTGAAAAAGTTTGTGAAGAGGGATGTTGCAATATCTGGCAACATCCCTTATAATATTATCAGACCGTTTTCCGGCCGGCTGTTTTTTGTGTGCTGTTTTCTATGCGAAACATTCTGGTTGCCGTAAACAGCAGCCAATCCAGGCAGCGGACCGCAGGCGGAGAGCAGCAAGCCGGTAAAAACCGGGAAATGGAAGAAACCATAGAGACGTAGTCAAGAGCTACAAGATTATTAGGAGGAAGAAAAACTTATGGCAAAATGGGTTTATAAGTTTGAAGAAGGCAGTGCAGCAATGAGAAACCTTCTCGGCGGCAAGGGATGCAACCTGGCTGAGATGACAAACCTGGGCATGCCGATTCCGCAGGGCTTTACTGTTACCACAGAAGCTTGTACTGAGTATTATAACAGCGGAAAGCAGATCACGCAGGAAATTCAGGATCAGATCTTCGAGGCGTTAACATGGCTTGAGGGCGTAAACGGTAAAAAATTCGGCGATACGGAAGATCCGCTGCTGGTATCTGTTCGTTCCGGTGCCCGTGCATCCATGCCTGGTATGATGGACACAATCTTAAACCTTGGTCTTAATGACGTAGCAGTAGAAGGATTCGCTAAAAAGACAGGCAATCCGAGATTCGCTTACGATTCTTACCGCAGATTTATTCAGATGTATTCCGATGTGGTTATGGAAGTTCCGAAGTCCTACTTCGAGAAAATCATCGACGAGATGAAAGAGGCAAAGGGCGTTCATTATGACACAGAGCTGACCGCAGAAGATTTAAAGGAACTGGCTGTAAAGTTCAAAGCTGTTTATAAAGAGGCTATGAACGGCGAAGAGTTCCCGCAGGAGCCGAAGGATCAGCTGATGGGCGCAGTGAAGGCTGTATTCCGTTCCTGGGACAACCCCCGTGCAATCGTATATCGTCGTATGAACGATATTCCGGGCGACTGGGGCACTGCTGTAAACGTACAGACCATGGTATTCGGAAACAAGGGCGAGACTTCCGGTACAGGCGTTGCCTTCACACGTAACCCCTCCACAGGCGCGAAAGGTATTTTCGGTGAATACCTGATTAACGCACAGGGCGAGGATGTTGTTGCAGGTGTTCGTACACCGCAGCCGATTTCCCAGCTTGAGAAAGACCTTCCGGAGTGCTACGCACAGTTTATGGATCTTGCCATGAAGCTTGAGAACCATTTCCACGATATGCAGGATATGGAGTTCACCATCGAGGAAGGAAAGCTCTATTTCTTACAGACACGTAATGGCAAGAGAACAGCCCCGGCTGCGATTCAGATTGCCTGCGATTTAGTAGACGAGGGACAGATTACTCCTGAGGAAGCAGTATGCAGAATCGAAGCAAAATCCCTTGACCAGTTATTACACCCGACCTTCGTTCCGGAAGCCTTAAAGGCAGGTGAAGTGATCGGACAGGCTCTTCCGGCATCTCCGGGTGCAGCAGCAGGTAAGGTTTACTTTACTGCTGATGAGGCTAAGGCTGCCGGAATCGGCGGAAGAGGCGAGAGAGTGATTCTTGTTCGTCTTGAGACCTCTCCGGAGGATATTGAAGGTATGCACGCAGCTCAGGGTATCCTGACTGTCCGCGGCGGTATGACCTCCCATGCAGCCGTTGTTGCACGTGGTATGGGTACCTGCTGTGTATCCGGATGCGGCGAGATCAAGATCGACGAGGAAGCAAAAGTGTTCGAGCTTGGCGGATACACCTTCCATGAGGGAGATTACATTTCCTTAGACGGTACGACCGGTAAGATTTACAAGGGCGATATCCAGACTCAGGATGCAGTTGTAGGCGGAAACTTCAAGAGAATCATGGACTGGGCAGACAGCTTCCGTACTCTTGGCGTTCGCACAAACGCGGATACACCGGCAGATACTTTAAATGCCGTTCACCTTGGAGCGGAGGGCATCGGCCTTTGCCGTACCGAGCATATGTTCTTTGAGACAGAGAGAATCCACAACTTAAGAAGAATGATCCTTTCCGATACCGTAGAGGCAAGAGAAGAGGCTTTAAATAAGTTAATTCCTTACCAGAAGGGTGACTTCAAGGGTATGTACAAGGCTCTTGAGGGCAGACCAATGACCGTTCGTTATCTGGATCCGCCGCTTCATGAGTTCACCCCCAAGACAGAAGAGGAAATGGCTGATCTTGCAAAAGATATGGGTATTACCGTTGAAGTCGTTAAGGCAAAATGTGATGAACTTCATGAGTTCAACCCGATGATGGGTCATCGTGGATGCCGTCTGGCTGTTACTTATCCGGAGATCGCCAAGATGCAGACAAGAGCCGTTATGGAGGCTGCCATCGAAGTGAAGGAAGAGTGCGGCTATGACATCGTTCCGGAGATCATGATTCCGCTTGTGGGTGAGAAGAAAGAGCTTAAATACGTTAAGGATATCGTTGTTGAGACTGCTGAGCAGGTGAAGAAAGAAAAGAATTCCGATATGAAGTACCACATTGGTACTATGATCGAAATCCCCCGTGCCGCTCTGACTGCCGGACAGGTTGCGGAAGAGGCTGAGTTCTTCTCCTTCGGTACCAACGACTTAACCCAGATGACCTTCGGCTTCTCCCGTGATGATGCCGGTAAGTTCCTGGATTCCTACTATAA
>CANRXD010000034.1 GCA_947643685.1 uncultured Clostridium sp.
CTCTTTCTGGCGTCTGGCTCTCCGGCTTCTGGCATCGAGGAGTTCGGAAAGCGTCACGGGAGTGCCTGTGATGATGGCTTCTGGTTTCATGACATTCCCCCAAATTCCTGTTTCAGATATCTGGCTGTGCATGGGGGAACCAGAGTGAGGACTTCATCTGTTACCCCGCATTCAGAAAGAAGCTTTCGGACTCTGGAAGCACTTATGGCCTCGGCCTTTCCGTCCGGTCCGGCGGAAGCGATCGAAGGGCTCTTCCCCGGCGAAGCGTTTGGTGATGTGGAAAATTGGTGCAATCCGGGAAGCGAACAGCGTAATGTCCAGTTCACTCTGGATTCTGGCGGCGTCTTCCCCCTCTTTTAAAAAATAGGTTGGGAAGGTGGCGGACGATATCATATAAGGGCCGGACGGATGAACCTTCACATTGGGAAGATGGGCTGTCCCTTCCTGTACCAGTTTAAGGCGTACATCAAAGGGAAAGACCGATTTATTTTCTTCTACCACAAAAATATGGAGCAGGCTGCAGTGTGAGGCGGCGAAGGTAATCAGCCCGAGATGGCCCTTTGTAAAGGGGTTGCAGTTCATGACAATACACCCCACGCCTTCTTTTAAAGAGTGGCTTGCCTGCGGAGTATCTTCAGAACAAAATTCTGAATAAAACCGCTCCGGTCCGTTTTTCTTATTTTCCAGCATCAGGACATCCGCGGTCTCTGCCAGTGTATAAAATCCGCAGGAGGTAAATAACGGCTTGTTTTTTGGGCGGGTAATGACAAAAAGGTCATAATGGCCGGCGTCAAAACGATTTTCCACCAGCCGGGAAATCAGGCTTCCCAGAGCATTCTGTCCCCGCAATGCCTCATCCACAGCAAAGCATTTCAAAAGACTGCCGGCACAGCAGCCGCAGCCAAGCAGAGATTCCTGCTCATCAAATACCCCATAGGCGGCTTCGATATCCTCCTCAAAGCGCAGATGATGCCTTAAGAGAAAATCCGCCAGCATGGACCTGTCATGGGAAAATCCCAGAGATATTTCGTGTACATGATATTCATCTGTCATAGGCATTCCTCCTGTCTCCTATTCGATGATTAAATCCTTGTCCAGTTTTTCGATAACTTCTCCGATAATGGCCCCTGTCAGGGAAGTACCGGCCAGTTTGTCACAGAGTGCCAGGGCCTGGTCTTTGGGAAGGGAGACCAGAAGCCCTCCGGAAGTCTGCGGATCCGCAATCAGATCCACCAGAGCTTCAGAGGCAGATTCCATAATCTGCAGGTGAGGCTTTACATAGTCCATGTTCCGGTAGGCTCCGGCAGGGATGATTCCCATTTCCGCCAGTTCTCTCGCCCCGTGCAGAAGCGGAATTTTTTGACTGAAGAGCTTTAAGGTGGCATCGCTTCCCTGGGCCATCTCAAAAGAGTGGCCAAGAAGTCCGAAACCGGTGACATCGGTGCACGCATGGATATCGGGGAAGGTCTGAATCAGTTCCCCAGCCCTGGCATTCAAAGCGGCCATGGATGTAACCATGGCATCATAGTCGGAACCGGATACCATACCTGCCTTGGCTCCGGTGGTGAGAACCCCTGTTCCCACGGGCTTTGTGAGTACCAGACAATCGCCGGGCTTTGCGCCTACATTCTTAAGAATTTTATTCGGATGTACGTATCCTGTAACACAGAGACCGTATTTGGGTTCCTGGTCCTGGATCGTATGCCCGCCTGCGATGGTACAGCCTGCTTCCACAGCCTTGTCATGTCCGCCCATAAGGATCTGACGTATGGTCTCTTTGGAAAGGCAGTTCGGAACGCAGAGCAGGTTCATGGCCACTGCGGGCCGTCCGCCCATGGCGTAGACATCACTTAAAGCGTTGGCAGCGGCGATCTGCCCGAACTGATAGGGGTCATCCACGATGGGAGTAAAAAAGTCCACCGTGTGGATGGCGGCGATATCATCTGTAATCTGATAGACACACGCATCGTCACTGGTATCAAAACCAACCAGAAGGCTGGGATTATAAACATTTGGAAGATTTTCAAGAATTTCCGTAAGGACACCCGGTCCCAGTTTAGCCGCTCAGCCGGCAGCTGACGTCATCTGCGTAAGGGGCAGTTCTTTAGACATACGTAAAACCTCCTGTAAGATTTATACCGTAACAGTCCGGCTCTGCATCATCTTTTACGCTTACAGCGAATATAAGAAACATGCGGCATCTGCCTTATGAAGATTCAGACAGAAAATCCACAAGGCCGGACAGTTCTTTCTTATCAGTATCATAACACCGGAAATTTTAAAAAGCAACTGTATAGAAATTTTGAATTTGACTATTATGCTGGTGGCCGGTAAAATATAGTTATACAGTTCGCGGGGCGGGGAAAGACGGACAGGAAGATGCCCCCGTGAATAGAAGTTACATAACTGTGAAGATATTGAACAGTTACAGAATTACGAAAATTACAGGAGGAATTTATCATGGAAAAAGTAGTTGTGAATGCAGTGGGAGATCAGTGTCCTGTTCCGGTTGTGAAAGCAACCAAGGCATTAAAGGCGTTAAAAGGTGCAGGAGTTGTAGAGGTTCATGTGGATAATGAGATCCCGGTACAGAATCTGACACGTCTGGCTTCCAGTAAGGGCTTAAAATCCTTTGCAGAGAAAAAGGACGAGAAATTATTTATAGTGACGATTACAGCCGATGCTCCCCTTGCAGAAGACGGTGAGGATGGCTCCGCAGCATGCCAGATGGATAAACGCGGCAATGTGGTTGTGGCAGTTGCTTCTGATCACATGGGCCATGGAAATGAAGAGCTTGGCAAGGTTCTTATGAAAGGCTTTATCTATGCCCTTTCCCAGCTTGACGAGCTTCCCAAAACCATCCTCTTCTACAATGGCGGTGCAACTCTTACCACTGAGGGTTCTGAGTCCCTTGAGGATTTAAAGAACATGGAAGCCCAGGGTGTGGAGATTTTAACCTGCGGTACCTGCCTGGATTACTATAACTTAAAGGACAAGCTGGTAGTCGGCGGTGTGACCAATATGTACACGATTGTGGAAAAGCTTGCCAAGGCTGACAGAATCATCAAACAGTAACAGAAGGTAACAGTTCAGCTCTGCGTTTCCTGACTGTGGTAACCGGCCGGGAAGATGCAGGGCTTATCTGTTATGACAGGAGAACATATGTATCAGGTAGGAATTGACATTGGCTCCAGCGCGGCAAAGGCGGCGGTCCTGAAGGATGGAGCAGTATTCAGGACGCTTCTTTTAAACACCGGCTTCAACAGCAGAAAGACAGCCGATGAGATTTATGATATGCTGGCAGCCGATGGAATCACAAAAGAAAACGCGGATTATGTGGCGACAGGATACGGCCGTGTGTCAGTCCCCTATGCAAATCGCAGCGTGACAGAAATTACCTGCCATGGAAAAGGCGCCTGGTTCTTATTCGGAAGGAATGGTTCCGTCATTGACATCGGAGGTCAGGATACAAAAGGAATTGCACTGAAAAACGGACGGGTCATGAAGTTCATTATGAACGATAAATGCTCGGCCGGAACAGGCAAATTTCTGGAGGTCATGACCAACCGGCTGGGCCTTACCATGGAAGAACTTTCGCTCCTTGCAGGGAAGGGAAATCCCATTACCATAAGCTCCATGTGTACGGTATTTGCAGAGTCAGAGGTGATAAGCCTGATCGGGAAGGGGACGCCCAGGGAGGATATTGCCTATGGCGTTATTGAATCAGTGGTGACAAAGGTGGTGCAGCTTATCGCCCAGGTGCCCGGAGACCAGTATTTTCTTACTGGCGGACTCTGTGAAGATTCTTATATCCTGGGACGGCTTTCCCATGCCTTAAAAGCGCCTGTGGAGAGCACTCCCCTTGCAAGATACGCGGGGGCCATCGGAGCGGCTCTTATGGCTTCTGAACAGAAAGGATAACAGCAATGGCTAATTACGATTTACCGAAATTATTTGATGAATTTGTGGATGCCAGGAAAAACGGATTTCTGGCTGCGAAGGAGTTTAAAGAAAACGGAGGCAGACTGGCAGGATGTCTCTGTTCTTACACGCCTCAGGAGGTTCTGGATGCGGGGGGAATTGCTGCGGTGAGTCTTTGCGGGACCAGCAATGAAACCATTCCCGATGCGGAAAAGGTGCTTCCCAAGAATCTCTGTCCGCTGATTAAAGGAACCTATGGCTTTGCCTTTACGGAAAAATGCCCTTACACCTACTTTTCCGACATTATCATCGGCGAAACCACCTGTGACGGAAAGAAAAAGATGTATGAGCTCCTGAATGAGCTGAAGGAAACTTATGTGATGCATCTTCCCCAGAGCCAGGACCGCCCCTATGCCGGTGATATCTGGTATGAGGAGGTGCGTCTGTTAAAAGAAAAGCTGGAAAAGAAATTTGATATTACAATTACAGACGATGACCTGCGTAAGGCAGTACATACCAGAAACCGCTTAAGAAAAGCCCTCTGCGACATGTACCAGCTTCAGGAAACCTGTCCTCCGGCCATGCACGGCACAGAGATGATGCTGGCGCTCCAGAAGGGCGGCTTTACCTTTGACGTGGAAAAGCAGATTGAGCATGTGGAGGCACTGGTAGCGGAGAGAAAGGCCGCCTATGAGGCCGGAGAGCGCCCCGTACCTGCATCGGCCAAAAGAATCCTTCTCACCGGGTGTCCTTCCGGCGGTGTCATTCAGAAGGTCGGCATGGTGGTCGAAAACAACGGCGGTGTGCTGGTATGCCTGGATGACTGCGGCGGCGAACGTACCAGAAGCAGAATGATTGATGAAAATGCAGAGGATATCTTAAGGGCAATCTCCGACAGCTATCTGGGAATCCACTGTTCTGTCATGACACCCAATGACGGCCGCCTGGAAAATACAAAGAAGATGATTGAAAAGTATAAGGTGGACGGTGTGATCGAAGTGGTACTTCAGGCCTGCCATACATTCAATGTGGAGGCCTATAAGACAAGGGAAATGGTTGAGGATATGGGAGTTCCTTATCTGAAGCTGGAGACCGATTATTCCACCACGGACAGCGGGCAGATTGAGACCAGAATCGCTGCGTTTATTGAGCTTTTGTAATTGTCCGGCAGCTCTGTAAAGGGCCCTGAGTACAAAATAATCGTTGTTTAGCATCGTTCGGAGCGATTCGGATGGTGCTTTTCTTTATGTTCTTCATAGGGCGGACGCCCGGAGCTTCTTGTCCGCGGCACGCGGGCAGGAAGATGCAAGGCCGAACTGTTACTAATGAAGGAGTTATACATCACACCGGAATTGAAATGCCGTCCGAAATGTGGTAAAATGAAGAAAATTTTGGAAAATGAGGTATATAGTAGGAGGAAGAGTGATGAAGAATACGTCCCTTGTTATTATGGCAGCCGGAATTGGCAGCCGGTTTGGCGGCGGGATCAAGCAGCTGGAGCCGGTTGGTCCCGGAGGAGAAATCATTATGGATTATTCCATTCATGATGCTCTGGAGGCGGGATTTAACAAGATTATTTTTATCATAAGAAAAGATCTGGAAAAGGACTTTAAGGAAATTATCGGAAACCGGATTGAAAAGATCGCTCCTGTGGAGTATGCGTTCCAGGAGATGGATGATCTTCCGGAGGGATTCTCCACTCCTGAGGGGAGAAAAAAGCCCTGGGGGACCGGTCAGGCTGTGCTGGCTGCCAGACATGTGATTCATGAGCCGTTTCTGGTAATCAATGCAGATGCTTACTATGGAAAAGAGGGCTTTAAGAAAATTCACGAGTACATGGTAAATGAAATGAATGAAGATGGTGAGGGATACGACATGTGCATGGCCGGGTTTATCTTGTCCAATACCCTCAGCGAAAACGGCGGAGTGACCCGCGGCGTGTGCACGGTAAATGAGAACGGATACCTGGAAAAGGTAACGGAAACCTATGATATTTACCGGGATGACAATGGGATGCATGCGAAGGATAATGAGGGGAATCCGGTTCGGGTAGAAGCAAAGCAGCATGTTTCCATGAACATGTTCGGACTTCCGGCCGGATTTTTAAAGGAACTGGAAAAGGGCTTCCCGGAGTTTCTGGCGGGGGTCAGGGAAGGCGATCTGAAGGCAGAATACCTGCTGCCGTCCATTATTGATCAGTGTATCCGTGGGAAAAAGGGAACCGTCAGGGTACTGGAAACAAAAGATAAATGGTTTGGTGTTACTTATAAAGAAGATAAGCCGGCCGTGGTGGCTTCTATCCGCCGGCTGGTGGATCAGGGAATTTATCCGGAAAAACTGTTTTAAGGAGAAAACAGGGAAAAATCCGCAACAGTCTGATCAAAAGGTTTCACTGTTACAAGACAGGCAGCTTCCCGCCCTTTCCTGCATATCATAACCCTGAAAGGGATTGACAGGAAAAGGAAGGGAAGCTTTTTATGGAAACGATTTACCACGGGTATCCGCAGACGCTGGAATTAAAGCCATATATGGTTTACAGGAAAGAGGAAAAGAGGCCACAGCCGGAGGGACATGACAGGGTGAGGCGGCAGGCGGAATCAGAGTATTTTAAAGGACTGTATCCCCTGGCTGTAAGGCAGTGCCAAAATCTGGTGGAAGCCGGCTGTGACCGCATGGATTATCCGGGAAGTCCTATTTATGATGAATATCCAGACAGGGAGGTCTTTTACCGATTACGCGACGGGATTTTAAAATATGCCAGAGAACATGGAATGGAAGAAAACAGGGATATGACCCAGCTCCTGCTGCTTTATGAGATAATGAGACGCCGGGAACAGAGGAGAGAATGAAATGCCGTATGAACGGCAATGATATACAGAGGAAACAAGAAAGAGGACAGAATGAAAACCGGAAAGAGAATTGCAGTTTTGTTGCTGGTATTTATTGCCGCGGCAGTGGTTTATTTTATCTGGCCCTTGGGGCATAAAGAGGAAAACGGAGTCAATGCCATATATACAGCCATGGGGGAAGCCGTCCTTCCGGTGGTTTATCCAACGGCGTTGGGATATGAGCTGTCGCCGTTATTTGGACAGCGGGAGGAGAAGGCTGTCACAGCGGCACGCGACAGCCTTCTGGTGCTGCCGGAGGACAGAAAACTGGCCATCCGCATTGAGGAGGGAAGCACAATAAGGGGATTGCGGTATGAAATCCGGAGCCTGGATATGGAACATCTGGTGGAGCGCACAGAGCTTACTGGCTGGACACTGGAAAACGGACAGATTCAGACAGAGCTTCCCATTCAGAATCTTCTGGAGAAAGAGATGGAATACCAGCTTGGGCTTTATGCAGAGCTTTCCGATGGTACCGGAGTATGGTATTATGCCCGGATCATGGAAACGGATAATTCCCATGTGGGGGACATGCTGGCTCTGGCCCGGGAGTTTTCAGAGAAAACTTTTCATTATGGGTCAGCCCAGGACCTGACCATGTATATGGAGTCTTCTCCCAACGCAGATAATTCAAGCTTTGGGACGGTGACTCTTAAAAACAGCTTTACCCAGATGACCTGGGGGAACCTGGGAGTTGTGAGAAATGAACCAGTACACATGACTTTAAAGGAACTTTCCGGGGATCTGGCCAATATACAGCTGGATTATTTTGTCAGTGAAAAGGATCAGGACAGTAAAGAAACCTATGCGGTGACGGAAAATTTCACTATGAAATGGGCCGTACAGCGTATTTACATGATGGACTATGAGCGCAGGATGAATCAGATTTTTGATGGAGATTCAGAAGCCTTCTCCGGAAAAAGAATTATCCTGGGAATCTCTGACAGTGAAGGAATTGCTTCCGTAAACAGCCCCGGGAACAGATATACGGCTTACGTGATAAATCGTGAGCTTTGGATGTACGACAGTGCAGAGGGAAAAAATATCCGGGTGTTTGCTTTTGGCGGCGCAGGTGCCAGTGATCTGCGGGCTAATGTGAAACGCCATGGGGTGGAGATTTTGGAGCTGGATGACGAGGGAAACCTGGATTTTCTTGTTCATGGCTATATGAACCGGGGAAATCATGAAGGGTATACGGGAATTACCTATAACCATTACAGCGCAAAAGAAAATACTCTGGAGGAGCAGTTTTTTATTCCGGTTTCGGAGCCCTATGAGGAGCTGGCGGCGGATGTGGGGAAGCTGGCCCATAAAGGGGAAAACGAGATTTTATATCTCTATATTGGAAATGCCGTTTATGGCATTGACTTAAAGAGCCATGAATATGTGGTGGTAGTTTCGGGACTGGATGCAGACAGGTTTTCCGTGAGTTTAGATGGCTCCAGGCTTGCATGGCAGGAAAATACAGGGGCTTATGATTCCAGAATGCTTCATATCATGGACTTAAACAGCGGAGACAGAACTCAGATCGGAGATGGAAAAACGGACGCCTACCGGATTCTGGGATTTGTGGGAAATGACTGTATCTACGGAATCGGGGAGTTTGGCGATTATGTCATGTCCAACGGAAGGGTCATGGGGCTTTATCTGAAGACAGTGGACATTGTGGATAAAAACATGGGGAGTGCCATGCATTACGAAAAACCCGGCTACTACATCCGGAATGTGCAGGTGGACGACAGCCGCATTCATATGAAACTGGTTCAGGAAAGAAATGGCGGATTTTTCGGGCAGGTTTTCGAAGATACCCTGGTTTGTAATGCGGAGGCGCTGCCGGGAAAAAGTGACAATATCGGCTGGTACGCTTCTGAAGCGAAGGGCCGGGTGTATTTTGTCCAGCTAGAAAAAGAAATTGCCTCCGGACAGAAAATAACGGCGGCATCACCTAAAAAGCTGATGCTGGAGGACAATAACCAAATGAAGCTGGAGATGCTTCTGACCGGAACCGGGATGGAGTTTTATGCTTATGGACGGGGCCGGCTTTTGGGAAGCTATGGGGAATTTTCAGATGCCGCCCATGCTGCATACGATTGCATGGGATTTGTGACTGCGGGCAGAAATCAGGTAATCTGGGTCAGAGCCAACCGTGCCAGTACCAGTTACATCAGGGATATATCGACCGCCGGCCGCCGGCTGGAGAGATACCGCAGCGTGTTCACGGGAAAAAGTATTCTGGAGGAGGAGAACATTCTTCTGGATGCTTCCGGCGCTTCGCTAAATCAGGTCCTCTATTTCGTGGGGCAAAATATACCTGTGCTGGTTTACACAGGGGAAGGCAGTTTTTTATATCTGACCGGATATGACCAGGGGCATGTGCGGGTATTTAATCCGGCTGTGGGCC
>CANRXD010000035.1 GCA_947643685.1 uncultured Clostridium sp.
GGATCCTGTATGCTGTCTACGATTGTTTTGTCGACCTCCGTATCCTCTCCGATTATGGTGAGGCGCACATCCTTTCCCAGTTTTTGCTTCATGTCCCTGACAATACGGTTCATCTTCTGGAATACCCCTGATATGGGCACCATGCGTAAGGACATGGAAATGTCCTGAAGATCATGAGTGAGCTTACGCAGCTGCCGGGCAGACTTCATGAAGTTGTCAAAGCTTTCCTTAGGTAAAAGATTAAGCTCCGGAGAAGAGGTAACCATGGATTCCGTAATTACGATTTCGCCCACAATGTCACTGTTCAGTTTCATCAGGTTTACGCTGATCAGGCTCGGCTTTACCGGAGAATGGCTGGGTGCGGCGGCAGAAGGGCTGGGCGCTGCCGGCTTTGCGGCAGGAAGGGCAGCGTTATCCGCAGCAGAGGAAGCCGGGGCTTCGGCGGGAATAGCTTCCTTAGCCTGAGCAGGCTCCGGGGAATCCAGCAATTCATAGGATCTTATGTAATTCTGCGTCTGCATAATGCTCTCTGCCTGAGCGGCGGCATCATGGTTTTCGAAGGCCAGGAAGAAGCCGTTGTCAATAAGATCCTGGCAGACGGCCGAATTCGTTTCCATATCTTCCGGATAATATTTAAAATCCAGGCCGCATTCTTTAAGGGCATTGACAATAATATAAGCCCGCAGGTTTTCCATTCCTATTCCTTCTTCAAGGAAAATATGAATAAAGCAGACCGCTTTGGGGTCCTGAGGCAAAGCGGGGGTTTCTGCTTTCGCTTTTGGAGCCGCAGAGGCCGCCGGGGCATCCTCCGGTGCAGAACCGGTTCCTTCAGAGCTTATTGTTTTGAGAAAATTATTGATTTCAGAGGCGAAAGAATCAATATTATCGGAAAGTGGTTCTCCGCTTTCCACTTTTCCAACCTCGCTCCTTAAATAATCCCCTGATTTGAACATCAGGTCGAACAGTGCCCTCTTGTGTTCCGGATTCAGAGAATCAATTCCCTTATCGCGGATGTAGAAGAACAAATCTTCGATATGATGAGCGATTGTAGAGAGGGAATTAAATTCCATCATGGCAGAGGAGCCTTTGATGGTATGCATGATTCGGAAAATTTCATTCACATCATCCGGGGGGAAATCCCCTTCTTTTTCGTCCTTTACCAGCATTTCATCCAGCTGATCCAACAGAGAATTGGATTCATACAGATAGGTATCAAGAATATCATTCATGCCGTTATCCATTGCGTTCCCACCACTTTCGTTAAAAATTATAGTTGTAAGTCATAAATCTTTATTTATTTATCGGCAAAAAGCAAAAAAAAATAAGAAAAAAATATGAGAATTAAAATAATAGTTATAAATTGTGAAAAAGTGCCGATATAAACTAAAACGATTTTAAGGAAAGGCGGCAGTATTGTGCGGGAACAACTGAAACAAAAAATGCGGGAGATGATTGCTACTCTTGGAAAAGGGGAAGCGATACTGGATTCCAAAATAAAAAGAAACGATCTGGACATGCTGGAGGAGCTGCTGGAAGATATGCAGAACTCAGCAATTTCCATTGGAAGAACCATTGAAGAGGAAGAGGGCTATGGAACAAAAACTGTAAAAATGCTGGAAGAATACTGCGAACTGCTCTATGAGTATCTGATGGGGCAGGAACGTGGGACGCGCTTCAGAACAGGAAGGGCGCTGGCAGGAAAAAGAGGGGAAATCAGCAAATGTCTGGAAACGGAATTTGAGGGTACCCTGGCAGCTGCGTTTCTTGTTGGCAGCCAGGAAGGATGGAGACTTATGGAGCCTTTCTGGAAAAGCCTTGGAGATAAGGCGGAACGCCATCTTTTCTGCGTGTCGGATATGTGCCCGGATGTTTTTGGCGGGATAAAAACAGAAAAAATTGAATGGTATGATATGAGCGGAGAACGTTCGGATTTTGTATTCCTGGACGGCCCGGGAGGGAAAACGGCCTGGGAGTTCGGACGGGTCAGGGAAAATTCGGAGGTTGTGTTCTATCTTCCCCACTGGGAGGAAGGCGAAGAACCGGAAAAGGAAGACTGTACAGGGCCTGCTGTCCGCTGGTCGGATATTCTTGTGGTTCCGTCAAAAGAGGCGGGGAATCTTTATAGTAAATACATGAGCACCCTGGAAAATGGGAAGGAGCTGACACGCAGGATATATGTGGCCGGTGTGGCAGACAGTGTTCAGCTCATGAAAAAATATAAAAATTTCTCTTAACTTTTTCCTTTTTTTGACGATATATAAAATAAATGTTTTCTACAAAATTACAAGATAAAGGAGAGTTATTATGTTTGAAAAAATGAAGCTGAGAACCTATTTGCTAACGGTATTTTCCGCTATCATTGCTCTGACAGGTATCCTCACAGTTGTTGCTGTGTTCGGAATGGGCCAAATTGAAAATGGCACCAATAATCTGCTGGACAATGTAATCGCTGCGGATACTGCCATGAAAGAATGCCGGATCCATGTAAATGTTGCTGCCCGGGATCTGCGGGAGATGATGCTTACAGAAGATCAGGCTACGGAAGAAAAATTGAAATCCGATATTAATACAAGTCTGGCATCTGTCAAAGAAAAACTTGCTGTGTTTAAGAGCGCTTATGGCACTCAGGATGGACTGGCAGCAGAATATGAAACTGCGTTTAATCAGTGGACTGATATTGCCAACAGGGCGGTTGCCGAGATAGACAAAGGCAACAAAGAACAGGCAAAAAGTATTATATTAAATGAATGTTCTCCGGTTCTTAGCAACCTCAGCTCCATTGCCCAGAAAGTCAGTGCAGTCACAACCCAGGAAAGAAATGAAAGTGAAAGCGCGTCTCTGCAGCAGATCACGATCTTAAGATGGGTATGTATTGCCACTTTCATAATTGTATTGGTAGTAAGCCTTTTCCTTGCGGTTATCACAACCGGAAAGATTACCGGTATTGTAAGGCGGGTAGAAGACATAGTGGTTGAGCTTTCTAAAGGAAACCTGAAAGGCTCTGTTGACTATCAGGCAAGCAATGAATTTGGTGTTCTGGTGGAACATATAAACTTCTCCTTCAAGGAACTTTTAAAGTATGTGGAAGCCATCGACTATGTAATGGAGGAATTCGCAAAGGGCAATTTTACCTGTGCTACGGATGTGGACTTCCTGGGAGATTTTAAGAACATAAAGATTTCTGTCGGAAATTTCCGCACGAAAATCTGCGATGTGTTAAGCGAACTGCATGCTGCTTCTGAACAGGTGAACGTGGGTGCAAGCCAGGTTGCCAGCGGAGCACAGGCACTGGCGCAGGGAGCCACAGAACAGGCCGGAAGTGTAGAAGATCTGTCTGACAGAATTAATGAAATATCTGAACAGATTTCAAAGAGTGCTGAGTACGCTCAGAATGCCAATACCGTGGGCCGCAAAGCCAGCGAGGTTGTAAACAGAAGCCGCGATGAAATGAAGCAGATGCTTGGCGCGATAAAAGATATCGCCACTGCTTCAGGAGATATTCAGAAGATCATTAAGGTAATTGACGATATTGCATTCCAGACCAATATCCTGGCATTAAATGCAGCAGTAGAAGCAGCCCGGGCAGGAAATGCAGGTAAAGGCTTTGCCGTTGTTGCAGATGAAGTTCGTAATCTGGCCCAGAAGTCCCAGGATGCAGCTAAGAATACCACAGAACTGATTGGAAGATCTTTACAGCATGTAAAGAATGGAGAGGAACTGGCGGCAAATACAGATGCTGCCTTTGACGAAATGGCTGATCAGACAACACAGATACTGGATATGGTAGAAAAAATCGCAGATTCTTCTCAGCAGCAGGCTGATGCGATTGCAAATATCTCCCAGGGCGTTAAACAGATTTCTTCTGTGGTACAGATGAATTCCGCCACATCGGAAGAAAGCGCCGCCGCAAGCGAGGAACTGAGCGGACAGGCAAATGTTATGAAGTCTCTGCTGAACCAGTTCCGGATATCTGAGGATGCCGGATATAAAGGTGAGGCATACACTCCCGAAAAGAGACGGGATATGCAGGACGACTCAAGCAAATATTAAAAAAATTCAGGCTGCCGCACGAAAATGGTGCGGCAGCTTTTTTAAATGGAAAATTTTGCTTTTTAGTGCATCAAAGAACAGCTTACGTATGAGGTATAGCCATAAGTTGATGTTAAGTTCATGATAATTTTAAGGTGTTTTAAAAATTTTGGGTTGTAATTTTAGAATAAATGTTATATCATAGTCTTAATCGCATAATGCCGCTCCATGGAGGCTGAGAGTGTGTTGCAAAGGCAACGGTTACGAAAGAAGAGAAAAAGTAAAGGGGGGTTCCTGTGCTTTAAAAGGTATGGGGTTTCCCATTGCCTGCATATTTTGACATAAGAGGCCATAAAAATAATGCGAAATATCTCAGCTTTACTTTTTAAGAACATAATCCGTGTTATATTTTTAAGACGGATTTTTACTGCTTCAATAGGAATGTTTTCTGTGAGGTAAAAAGCATTTCGTGTATGAGTACGTGTTTGCGTGAAAGAAGGAGTCCGGCACCGAGTTTTAAAAACTGAAATACAAAGGGAGTGATGATATGTCAGGAATGTATGGAAATGGAATAGGGCTTGCGGAAAAACTTCTGGACTATTTATGGGGAAGGGAAAATATAACCCTGAATAATATTGCCAATGTTGATACCCCAGGTTTCAAAGCCCAGTACGTAACGTTTGAGGAGGAACTGAGAAAAAAGCTTCTGAACGCCGGCGGTACTGACGGAAGGAAAACTCAAAATGAGATGGCTCAGGCGATCCAGTCAAGCAGGGCGGGGCTTTATACGACCTGGAATGAATCTACCCGTCTGGATGGTAATAATGTGGATATGGATCAGGAGCAGGTGGAGCTTGTGCGTACAGCCTACGAGTATCAGCAGGTGGTAAATTCAATTAACAGCGAAATAAGCCGCCTCCGTACTGCGGCCAAAACCTTTTAATGTATATTGAGGTATAAGATTAATTAACAGGAGAGACGATCAATGGAATTATCAACACAATTTTCAACGGAATTTATTAAGCCAATGGAAGCGTGGGACTCCATATCAGGAATGGGAACTGCGGAAGTAAAAAATGCTTCCGGGGAAAAGAAGACTCTTTTCCAGAATGTATTGGAAAACGCTGTGGAACAGGTGCGCCTTACCCAGGAAGACGCAGAGCATAAAGAATATCTTCTGGCAACGGGCCAGCTGGATGATGTTCATTCCCTGCCTATTGCCGAGGCGAAAGCAACCCTTAGCGTTGAAGTGCTGGTCGCTTTGAGAAATAAGGCGATGGAGGCTTATAACGAGATTATGAAAATGAATGTATAGTTCAACGTAACTGCGAAGGTACGGAACAGTTACAGTTCAACAATAATGGCAGAAGGCTGGATGGGAAATGCATACTCTAAAGGAATACTGGCAGAAACTGTCGGATAAATCAAAAAAAATACTGATGACAATCACTGGGATAACGGCGGTGATTGTTGTTTTGGCGGTTATAGCCCTTAAGGTTGGCTTTCAGCCGGAATACAGCACTCTTTTTACCGGACTGAATCAGGAGGAGGCCCGGGAAGTCGTGTCGCTTCTCCAGGAGGAAAATATTGATTATCGGTTTAACGATAAGGAAGGCTCCATTCAGGTAACCCAGGAAAATGTGGACCAGACAAGAGCGAAACTTTTAAGCCAGGGCTATCCGAAAAGCGGCTTTACATATGACATGTATCGTAATAATGCGGGCCTGATGACGACAGAATCAGATAAAAAGCAATATACGCTTTATGATTTGCAGGACCGGCTGGGAGCGCAGATTCGATTATTTGAGGGTGTGAGAGACGCAAAAGTGACGATTGCAGAAGCGGGGGAACAGAAATACGCCATTTCTGACCAAAGCGCCACGGATGCGTCTGCTTCTGTTGTAGTAACCATGGAAAATGGGAAAACCCTCACTTCAGATAAAGCGGAAGCCATAAAGAATCTGATTGCCCGTGCTGTAAGAGGAATGAATTTTACCAGCGTTTCTGTTTTTGATGCGGAATCCATGATGGAAGTCGGAGGCGACAGCGCGGATGAAAGCGGTCTGGGTGGAGCAAAGGATTTGACGGCCCTTACAAGTCTCGTTGAAAGCAATATTGGAGCAAATGTGCGGCGCGTGCTGGAAAAACTTTACGGCCAGGGGAATGTGGCGGTTTCTGTTAAGGGTACCCTGAATATGGAAAGACTGATTCAGGAAAATACCCTGTATTCAACGCCGGATAAGATTAATGACCAGGATAAAACCGGCCTGCTGCATACAGAGGAAGTTATAAATGAAGACTCCCTGGCAGCAGATATGTCTGCCGGCGGTGTGGCCGGTGCGGATGCCAATGCGGATACGCCCAGATATACCAATAATGATAATACTGCTGCTGTTACGGACCGGGATTCTAATAGCAGCGCCGCAAGGGAATGGCTGTATAATACGATGAAGGAGCAGCGCCAGATAGAACCAGGGGTTCTGGAAAATATCACTGTGGGCATTGTGATTAATACGAGCGATCTGTCCGTAAGCGAGAGTGACCTTGTAAAGCTGGTTGCAAACTCCGCCGGGATTCCTCAGAGTGAGGCAGACCAGAATATCGCAATTGTGCGCGCGGAGGGACCCGGCACGGGCCAGCCTTCGGAAGAGCCTGCACAGCCAGTGAGCACACAGCCGGAGCAGGTTTTACCGCTGCCGCTGCCGGTGATTATTGCAATTGTTTCCGGCATTGTCCTTCTTTTGCTGCTGATTCTTTTACTCATACTTCGCAGCGGGAGAAAGAAGCATAAGGATGAAGAGACGGATCTGGACGGAATGTTCGATCTTGCAGAAAATACAGAGGAAGAGTCTGCAACCGGAGAACCGCAGGGAGCGGCTGCCGGAGAAACTGCAGGTGTGGTCGCACAGGATGAGGAGATGCGTAGAAACGAAGAAATTATCAACCTTCGTATGCAACATAGCATGAAACTGAAACAGAATATCGGTGATTTCGTGGAACAGAATCCACAGATTGCCGCCAAACTGGTACAAGGCTGGCTGAGAGGGGAGGTCGAGGACGTTGGCAGAAAAGGCAGTGACGCAGCAAGAAAAACAAAATGATGCAGATGTCATTACAGATTCCAGGCAAAAGGCCGCAATTGTGGTTGTGTCCCTGGGAGCAGACCGTGCTTCGCAGATTTACAAATATCTCAGTGAACAGGATATCGAAGATCTGACCTATGAGGTGGCGAAGATGGGGAAGACCACCAATAGCCAGGTGGAGGCGTCTCTGGATGAGTTCTATAAACTGTGTCTGACCCATAAGATGATGTCGGACGGTGGGTTGGATTATGCCAGAAATGTCCTTGAAAAGGCTTTCGGAGAAACGGCAGCCAGAAGTCTTTTGGAAAAAGTTTCCAGAACCCTGCAGTCCAAGCCGTTCAACTTCTTTATGAAAGGCGACCCAAAGGCGTTGCTGTCCATGCTGCAGCATGAGCGTCCACAGGTAATTGCCCTTATTATGGCTTATATGGATCCCAAACAGGCCGCTCTTGTACTGGAGCAGCTTCCGGATAAAAAACGGATCCTGATTCTGGAAAAGATGGCGAATATGGACAGGGTGTCTCCGGAAGCCATTGAGATTGTCGAAGAGGAAATGAAGCGTAAGTTTGCGACGATTATTACAAGCGAGGATAATATGAATCTTGGCGGAATCGATTTTGTTGCTGATGTCATGAACAATGTGGACAGAAGCAGTGAGAGACGTATCTTCGAAGAAATGGATAAACATAATCCTGATCTGGCACAGGATATCAGAGCCAAGATGTTTGTATTTGAAAACATACTGGATATGGACGACCGGTCCATTCAGCGCTTTGTACGTGACTGTGATACAAAAGATATCGTATATGCCCTTAAGAGCGCTTCTGATGAGATGAAGCAAATATTCTTTGCCAATATGTCTAAACGTATGGTTGAGACCGTAAAGGGTGATCTGGAGATTACTACCAATGTAAGGCTTAAAGATGTTGAAGAGGCACAGCAGCGTATCGTTAATATTATCCGAAGCCTGGAAGATGCAGGAGAGGTTATTATTAAGAAGGGAGGCGATGATGATGACAACATCATCGTTTAGAGGCATTGTAAAGCCGGGAGAGGCGAAAGTGGAAGCCTTTGCCTTTCCTGTCCAGCTGCCTCCTCCTTTGAAAAAAATGAAGGAAGACGAACCTGGAGCGGATGAGTCTCCTCCACCTCGCCAGGAGTTGCAGAAAGCGGCGGCTTATGCAGTGTTTGATGAGTCTGAGGAAGTTTTGGAAGAGGCGAAGACAAAAGCCCGGAAAATCCTTGAGGATGCAGATGCACAGGCGGAAGAGATTGCCGCGAAAGCAAGGGAGGCCGCTGAACAGATAAAAAAAGAGTCTGCCTCCCGGGGCTGGGAAGACGGATATCGGAAAGGGTATGAAGAGGGGCGGCAGGAGAGCACGAAAAAAACGGCGGAATTGCTGAGCCAGCAGCAGGAAATGTTCCGAAACAGCTTGGAAAATGCACTTCGCTCCATCGATGAGGCAAAGGAAAGAAGTCTGGAAAAGTATCTTGATGAATTAAAGGAATGTGCTCTCGCCGTGGCAGAAAAGGTGATCTGCATCAGTCTGAAATCCAGTGGCCAGATTATTAAGAGAATGCTCATTGCGGAAACAGAAAAGCTGAAACGGACCGAATGGGTAAAGATTTATATGGAAAAAACCAATTATAATATGATGATGGAGGCGGATGCCGGTGTTGTAAATGAACTGGCCAGACTGTCGGATAATATTAAATTTGTTGTTATGAACAAAGAGGGGAATGGAAGCTGTATTATCGAAATGCCGGATGAAATCGTGGATATCAGCGTGGATACCCAGATGGATAATATAAGGGAACTGCTGGAAAACATTAAAATTTAGGAGTGTTTATGTTTGAAAAAATTCCTCAGATGGTGGCCAAGGCGGAGGTTGTAAGCCACATTGGGAAAATTGAAAATGTGGTGGGGATGTCCATTGAAGCATCCGGCGGCCGGTCCGGAATCGGCGACATTGTAATGATTTATAATGAAGAGCAGAATTGCCAGGTGCCGG